>NZ_JBOGBT010000020.1:0-14503 GCF_051656365.1 Silvania sp.
ATTACCAATATGGGGATAAGTAAGAGTGACGATTTGGCGGGAATAGGAAGGATCAGTGAGGATTTCTTGATAACCGGTCATTGAAGTATTGAAAACGACTTCCCCAACCGCCGAACCTGTTGCCCCTATGGCCCGACCGATAAACTGGGTTCCGTCTTCCAGAACCAATAGCGCTGACTTAATCAAAACACCCTCCAGAGAATATTCACTCACTTTATCTGCATATTAATTCACAACCATGGTGTGAAGCAATGCAAATTTGCTGCATGTGGATTTTCGGCAAACGGCGGCATTCTGGGGATTTGGCAGGGTAAAGTCAACTGATAATGCGTATTTTGTTTGTTGTTTTTGCGCCACTGATGGCTGAGAAGGGTGTTAACGGGCAAAAAGATCAACTAAATCACCTGAGAAAACGCTTGCGGGTCAGATTTAGTTTTAATACGACGGTCAGCACCTGAAAAAGTGGACCATTTGGTCAAAATTCACAACAGGAAACCAAATAAACAGGATATAACCTATAAATATGGAACGTTAGAATAAAAATGATAACCGGACAGGTAAAAATAAAAGGGCAATAAAATATTGCCCTTTGCAATCAACTAATTATGACTGCAATAACCACATCACGAAGGGTAAACATGATTATAAATTATTGAGATCAAGCACATCTCGCATGTCGAAGAGGCCATCTTTTTTGCCTTTCAACCAAATTGAAGAACGAACAGCCCCATTTGCAAAAGTCATCCGGCTCGATGCTTTATGAGTGATCTCAACGCGCTCGCCGATATCAGCAAACATGGCGGTATGCTCACCCACGATATCGCCGGCACGGACGGTCGCAAAACCAATGGTGCCAGGCACGCGTTCACCGGTATAACCTTCACGGGTGTACACAGCACAATCCTTCAAATCTTTATCCATCGCCTGGGCAATCGCTTCGCCCATTGCCAGCGCAGTACCTGACGGCGCATCGACTTTATAACGGTGGTGCGCTTCAATGATTTCGATATCGGTGTACTCCCCCATCACTTTTGCCGCTTTCTCCAGCAGCTTAAGCATGACGTTCACGCCGACGCTGAAGTTGGCCGCAAAGACAATGGAAATCTCTTTTGAAGCATCCTGGATAGCCTGCTTGCCTGCGTCATCAAAACCAGTGGTGCCGATAACCATGCCCTTGCCATGCTGACGACAAAACGCCAGATGCGTCAGGGTGCCTTCCGGACGAGTGAAATCGATAAACACGTCGAAATCGTCTTTGACCGCCTCAAGGCTGCTTTGTACAGTGACGCCTGACTTGCCTGCGCCCGCTAACTCTCCGGCATCCGCGCCTAACAGCGACGAGCCTTCGCGCTCCAGCGCCGCGCCAAGACTGACGCCATCCATCTGCAGCGTCGCCTGAATTAACTGGCGGCCCATACGGCCACCCGCGCCAGCAATCGCGACGCGAACCTGTGCATCATGCATAGTTATTCTCTTACGTTAAAATGATGTAAACCGTTTTCAGATTAACCAGCCTCTGACGAAGCCGCCATCCGAAAACGCCAATAATTAGAATTTAATGATAAACAGCGGGAAGTATCAGTAAAAGACATGATTTAGCCGCACAAGGCGGCAAACAAAAAAAAGCCAGCAACGAATTTGCTGGCTTGATTTGGCTGGATGCAGGTTACTCGACTTCCTTTGCGTCGATACGCAGCTCTTTGGGCACTTCGAAGACGATGTTCTCTTCCCGGCCGGCCAGCGGGATGGCATCCCCCCCACCAAGCTCCTGCAGACGCGCAATCACGTTCTGGACCAGGATATCCGGCGCAGAGGCTCCGGCGGTCACACCAACGCAGCCAGCGCCTTTTACCCACGCTTCCTGAATATCGGTAGCATCATCGATCAGGAACGCGGCTTTCCCCATGCGCTGCGCCAGTTCGGCCAGACGGTTGGAGTTAGACGAATTCTTCGAGCCGACAACCAGCACCACATCAGCCTGCTCCGCCAGAGCACGTACCGCTTCCTGACGGTTGGTGGTGGCGTAGCAGATATCGTCCTTACGCGGACCGACGATCTTCGGGAAGCGCTTGCGCAGCGCATCAATCACGTCGGACGTATCGTCCACCGAAAGCGTGGTCTGGGTCATAAACGACAGTTTGGCTTCGTTTTTAACGTCCAGCGTCAGGACATCTTCCGGGGATTCAACCAGGTACATCCCCCCTTTCGGGTTGCTGTACTGGCCCATCGTGCCCTCAACTTCCGGGTGACCCGCGTGACCAATCAGGATCGACTCTTCGCCACGACGACTGGCACGAGCGACTTCCATATGCACTTTGGTCACCAGCGGACAGGTGGCGTCGAACACGGTCAGATCGCGACTCTTCGCTTCGTTACGAACCGCCTGGGAGACACCATGGGCGGAAAAAATCAGGATCGCGCCATCCGGCACTTCGCTGATCTGTTCGATAAAGATCGCCCCGCGCGTGCGCAGGCTATCGACCACGTAGCGGTTATGCACCACTTCATGGCGAACATAAATAGGCGCGCCGTAAAGCTCCAGCGCGTTTTCGACAATGCTGATAGCGCGGTCTACTCCGGCACAGAAACCGCGCGGGTTAGCCAACAGGATCTGCATTTACTTCCTCCAGTACCGGGTCGATTTCCAGTACTTCAACATCAAAATGGACGGTACGCCCGGCGAGCGGGTGGTTAAAATCGACGGTGATTGAGTCGCCGTTGATTTCACGGATCACGCCAGGCATTTCGCTGCCATCCATTGCGGTAAAGAGCATAATCGCGCCGATTTCCGGTTCACCCGCATCCATAAACTCACGACGCGAGAAATACTGGATCAGGTCCGGGGTCGGTACGCCAAATGCGGCATCCGGCTCCAGTGAAAAGGCTTTTTTCTCCCCCTCTTTCAGCCCCAGCAGCTGCTGCTCAAGACCTTCAGACAGGGAGGTATCACCAAGACGAAACAGCGCCGGTTTGCCGTTATTGCGGGTGGACTCCGCCGTGGAGCCATCATCAAGTTTCAGCGTGAAATGAACCAGCATCGCGCTGTTGGACTGTACGGATTTAGACATGCAGAGTGCTCACTTGTTTTGCCGGATGGCGCTACGCCATCCGGCATGTACTGTTACGCCTGTTTCTTCGCCGCCGCGTTTGGCAGGAAGCCTTCCAGCACAATCATCGCCGCACCAATACAAATCGCCGTATCGGCCAGATTGAAGGTCGCGAAGTGCCAGTTGCCGACGTAGAAGTCGATCATATCGACCACGAAGCCGTGCCACAGACGGTCAAACAGGTTACCCAGCGCGCCGCCAATGATCAGCGCGTAGGCAATGTTATTCAGCTTCTGCGTGGCTTTCCCACGGTACATCAGCACCGCCAGTACGACACAGATACCGAGCGCGATACCCGCGAAGAACCAGCGCTGCCAGCCGCCGCTGTCAGCCAGGAAGCTAAACGCCGCGCCGTAGTTGCGCGCATAGTGCAGATTCAGTGACGGGAACAGCGGCACCGTATCCCCCAGAGCAAAATTCTGGAGGATCAGGTACTTGCTGCCCAAATCAATAATCAGCACGACTACCACCAGCCACAGCCAGCGCAGCCCTGTTGAACAGAGAGATTTACTCATCAGGCAAACTTACGTTTTTCGCCAACACCGGCGACGTTGCTGACACAGCGTCCGCAGATCTCTGCGTGTTCCGCCACCTGACCGACATCAGTGGTGTAATGCCAGCAGCGCGGGCACTTCTCACCGTCGGCTTTCACCAGCGCCACTTTCAGCCCTTTGAGCAGTTCGCTCTGCTGGGCATCAGCAGTCGCATCGGCATAATCCCCAACTCGGGCACCGGAGGTCAACAGGACAAATCGTAATTCATCACCGAGCGCGGTCAGCTTCGCCGCCAGCTCAGGTTCAGCGTACAGCGTCACTGCTGCTTCCAGCGAGCCGCCGACTTTCTTGTCAGCACGCGCCTGCTCGATCACCTTGTTCACTTCGCCGCGCACTTTCAGCAGCTCGTCCCAGAAGGTATCGTTCATAGCTTCAGTTTCGCCCAGGCCAAACAGCCCTTCATACCATTCACCGGTAAAGACATACTGCTCACGGTCGCCCGGCAGGTAGCCCCAGATTTCATCTGCGGTGAAGGACATGATCGGTGCCATCCAGCGCACCAGCGCTTCTGCGATATGGAACAGTGCGGTCTGGCAGCTGCGGCGCGCCACGCTGTCCGCTTTAGCGGTGTACTGGCGATCTTTGATGATGTCGAGGTAGAACGAGCCCATCTCAATGGAGCAGAAGCGCATCAGGCGCTGCACCACTTCATGGAAATCGTAAGATTCGTATGCCTTCAGGATGTCATCCTGTGCCGCCTGGGCACACCCGACTGCCCAGCGATCCAGCACCACCATCTCTTCCGGTTTCACCATGTCTTTTACTGGATCGAAACCGTTGAGGTTCGCCAACAGGAAGCGCGCGGTGTTACGGATACGACGATAGCTGTCGGCAGCACGTTTCAGGATCTCATCGGAAACCGCCATTTCGCCGGTGTAGTCAGTAGATGCCACCCACAGACGCAGAATATCGGCGCCCAGTTTGTTCATCACGTCCTGCGGAGAGACAGTGTTACCGATGGATTTGGACATCTTGCGGCCCTGACCATCGACGGTGAAGCCGTGGGTCAGCACCTGGCGATACGGCGCTTTGCCCTTCATGGCGGTGGAGATCATCAGCGATGACATAAACCAGCCGCGGTGTTGGTCAGATCCTTCCAGATACATGTCGGCGGCGTGACCGGTAAATTCCGGACGTACATCAACCACGGAGGAGTGGGTTGAACCGGAGTCGAACCACACGTCGAGGGTGTCTGGCACTTTCTCGTAGCTGTCCGCGTCAGCGCCCAGGATGTCGCGGGAATCGAGATCCCACCACGCCTGAATGCCGTCCACTTCAACACGCTTAGCAACTTCTTCCATCAGTTCCAGCGTGTTTGGATGCAGTTCCTGCGTCTCTTTATGAACGAACAGAGACATTGGCACGCCCCAGGTACGCTGACGGGAGATACACCAGTCAGGACGGTTGGCAACCATCGATTCGATACGCGCCTGGCCCCAGTCCGGGATCCACTGCACGCCTTTGATTTCGGAAAGGGACTGCGCGCGCAGGCCTTTCTGATCCATGCTGACGAACCACTGCGGGGTCGCACGGAAGATGATCGGTGACTTGTGACGCCAGCAGCACGGATAGCTGTGCTGCATTTTTTCAACGTGCAGCAGCGTACCGTTGTCGCGCAGCATGTTGACGATGATGTCGTTAGCTTTAAAGACGTTCACGCCGTCCAGGGTCGGATACGTGCCTGGCAGGTAAGCGCCGTCCGCGCCGACCGGGTTAGCGATTTCCAGACCGTATTTCAGGCTGATGTTGTAGTCGTCAGGACCGTGGCCGCCGGCGGTATGAACCGCACCGGTACCCGCTTCCAGCGTCACGTGATCGCCCAGAATCGCCGGGACATCGAAGTCGAGGAACGGGTGTTTGAAGCGCATCAGTTCCAGCGCATCGCCGTTCACCGTACCGAGCACGGTGTAGTCCGTGATATTGGCGCGTTTCAGAACGCTTTCGACCAGCTCTTTCGCCAGGATCAGCGCCTGACCTTCGATCTGCACCAGCGCGTACTCGATCTCAGCAGAGAGAGAGATCGCACGGTTAGCAGGCAGGGTCCACGGGGTGGTGGTCCAGATAACCAGCGAGATTGGGCCACTGACGCCCGGCAGGCCGAATTTGCCCTGCACCGCGTCCTGATCGACGGCAGTAAAGGCAACGTCGATGGATGGGGAGGTTTTGTCGTAATACTCCACTTCCGCTTCTGCCAGCGCAGAACGGCAGTCCACGCACCAGTGCACCGGCTTAGCGCCTTTATGCAGATGGCCGTTGCCGATGATTTTGCCCAGCGCACGGATGATGTTGGCTTCAGTTTTGAAGTCCATGGTCAGGTACGGGTGCGACCAGTCGCCCAGCACGCCCAGACGGATAAAGTCTTCGCGCTGACCGTTCACCTGAGTAGCAGCATATTCACGGCATTTGGCGCGGAATTCAGCAGCGGTAAACTTCTCACCCGGCTTACCAAATTCTTGCTCCACTTTCAGCTCGATCGGCAGACCGTGGCAGTCCCAGCCCGGAACATAAGGGGAGTCATAACCCGTGAGGCCTTTGGACTTCACGATAATGTCTTTCAGAATCTTATTTACAGAGTGACCAATATGAATGCTGCCATTCGCATAAGGAGGGCCATCATGCAGAATGAAGGTTTTTTTACCTTTTTTGGCCGCACGGATGATGCCGTACAGGTCATCATCAGTCCAACGCGCCAGCATTCCCGGCTCACGCTTGGCGAGGTCGCCGCGCATCGGGAACCCTGTTTCCGGCAAATTCAGGGTTGATTTAAAGTCACTCATCAGATTCTCGGTTCCGTATTTATATCTCAGGCATTAAGCCGGATTTGATAGCCCAAAAAGTTCGCGGGCTGTTAATTCATCTCTCGCGATTTGCGCTTTCAGTTCATCGAGCGAGGCGAATCGCTGCTCATTGCGTATTTTTTTACGCAGGATTACATCTATATGGCGACCGTAAAGGTCCATTACAACGTCCAGCAAATGCACTTCAAGCTGCTGGCGTACGCCTGCAACTGTCGGGCGAGTACCAATATTGGCCACACCCGGGAGGGGCTTATCACCCAGCCCCGTTACTTCAACCGCAAAGACCCCTTTTACCGGGGAGACCTGACGACGCAACGGTAAGTTCGCCGTAGGGAAACCAATCGTGCGGCCCAGTTGATCACCATGCACCACGCGCCCGGAAATAGAGAACGGACGCCCGAGCAAACTCTCGGCAACGTCCAGATTATCGTCGGCCAGCGCCTGACGAACGGCCGTACTACTGACGCGCACCCCGCCCTCGCAAAAAGTCTGCGTGCTGGTGACGTCAAAACCGTACTCCAGGCCAGCCTTCTGTAATAGCAAGAAATCCCCCTGGCGACCAGCGCCAAAGCGGAAATCATCACCTACGGCGAGGAACTGCACCCCGAGGCGTTCGACTAACAGATCGCCGACAAAATTTTGTGCCGTCAGCGCGGCGAAGCGTCGATCAAAACGGATGCACAGGACATAGTCCACGCCGCACTGCGCAAGGTAGCGTACCTTTTCACGCAGGCGGGTCAGCCGTGCGGGGGCTTTTTCGCTGGCAAACAGCTCCAGCGGCTGCGGCTCGAAAATCATCACCACCACCGGCAGACCACGCGCCTGGCCTTCTTCACGCAATCGCTGCAACAGCACCTGATGCCCACGATGCACACCGTCGAAATTACCAATAGTCAGCACACACCCGTGCGGGGCCTGACTGAGATTATGTATGCCGCGTATCAGCTTCATGACTGGCTCAAAACAGTGAAAATCGTGAAAGTATACCTTGTACAGCGGTGAACGTTAACCGGCGATTGTTGCCGCAAAACAGAAAGCCGTAATGATTTCATCGTGGTTGCCTTTCAGCACGAAAAAAACTGACTGCCTGTGACGTTTTTTGTGCCGAAAAGCTGTATTCAGACGCCACAAGCTGGTAGAATCCTGCGCCATCACACGTAACGAGCGTTGTCATATTAACGGCGCTTATTTGCACAAATCCATTGACAAAAGAAGGCTAAGAGGTCATATTCCTCGGCCTTTGAATTGTCCACATAGATCATATTTGGGAGTTGGACCTTGGCTAATATCAAATCAGCTAAGAAACGTGCTGTACAGTCTGAAAAGGCTCGTAAGCACAATGCAAGCCGTCGCTCTATGATGCGTACTTTCATCAAGAAAGTATACGCAGCTATCGAAGCTGGCGACAAAGCTGCTGCACTGAAAGCATTTAACGAAATGCAACCGATCGTGGATCGTCAGGCTTCTAAAGGTCTGATCCACAAAAACAAAGCAGCGCGTCATAAAGCAAACTTGACCGCGCAGATCAACAAACTGGCTTAATCGCCACTTGTTGTTGCTTGTTTTAGAAGAACCCGCTTAACGCGGGTTTTTTTATGTCTTTAAAACGTCGGTGGGGTAAACAGCGCAGAGTAATCCCGGTTACAGATACGTTGCACCGCCGGATGCTGAATCATTCGTGCAGCAAATATGGCGTGATACTCTTCCATCACGTTATCGACCCGACCAATCTCCGTAATTTTTTCATCCGCATAAAGATCCTGTGCATAGAGTGTCGGCGCGACAAAAATTGCGTTGTGCGCTTCACCAAACGCTTTCATCAGCGCCGCATCATCAAACTCACCCAGAATCTCAACGTTAAGTCCCTGCGAGTTAAACCAGTTCAGCAGCTTGCGTCCCAGCATCGAACGCCGTCCGGGTACCAGTAAACGACGCTCTTCCAGGCAGGCGGGAAACGGTTTTTTCGGCGGTGGGTTAATGCACCAGAAGCTGACGCCACACTCGCCAATTTTCACCGAGAATAGCCCTTCCTGCTGGGTTGAATCGATCGGGCAGTCGGAGATAATCATATCCAGCTTATGCTGACTCAGCTGCTCCAGCAGCATCTCGTGGGTCGACTCGAAGCAGCGCAGATGGATCTGTTCATCTTCCACCACGGCAGCATCGAGTACGCCGCTCACCAGCCGTTTGGACAGCGCATCCGCCACGCCCACGTCAAAGAGCAGGTTCGACTCCTTGCGGTAGTTCACAATGTCGAGCATCTCCTGACTCAGCGTGAACATCTTATCCGCATAACGAAACACCAGCTCGCCCAGCTCACTCGGTTCAATGCCGCGCCCTTTGCGCTTGAATAACTTACCCTGCAGGCGCTCTTCCAGCGCTTTTATCTGTCCGGTTATCGTCTGGGGCGTCAGGTACAGTGCTTCTGCAGCACCGACTACTGAGCCCTCTTTATAGACATGCCAGAAGTAATAGAGGTGGTTGTAGTTAAGATGGGACATATCATTCTCACTCCTTGATCGTATTGCCGGGAGGGATGTGCTGCCCTCCCGGCGTCCTGTCAGGCCGGGTGTACTTGCCCCGACAATTTCATCTTCAGTAAGGTGTAGCCGATCCCTGCCGCCAGCAGCGACCCGGTTAAAATACCGAGTTTAGCCCAGACGATCAGCTCCGGAGCATGCGGGCCAAACGCCAGCGTCGAGATAAAAATCGACATGGTAAAACCAATTCCGCACAGCACGCCAACCGCCATGATCTGCCGCCACGTTGTCCCGTGCGGCAATGACGCCAGTTTAAATTTCAGCGCCAGCCAGCAGAAGAGGCTGATACCCAGCGGCTTACCGATAAATAGCCCGGCAATGATGCCCAGCGGCAGCATCGATGTCAGCCCATCCAGCGTCACACCTTCAAGCGACACACCGGCGTTGGCGAACGCAAACAGCGGCAGGATCATAAAGGCAACCCACGGGTGCAGAACATGCTCGAGCTGCTTAGCGGGTGATTTGCCCTCCTGCGGCTTCAGCGGCACAAAGAAGCCGATAATCACGCCTGCCAGGGTGGCATGCACGCCCGACTTCAGTACGGCAGTCCACAGAATCACCCCGACCAGCACATAAATGCCAACCCGACGTACGTTGCAGATATTCAGGATCGCCAGCACCGCAATTGCCGCCGCCGCGACGCCCAGCGAGAGTACCGACAGCTCGCTGGTGTAGAACAGAGCGATAATCACAATCGCACCCAGGTCATCGATGATAGCCAACGCCATCAGGAAGATTTTCAGCGCCATCGGCACGCGGTTGCCCAACAGTGCCAGAACGCCGAGCGCAAAGGCGATATCCGTAGCCGCCGGGATCGCCCAGCCGTGACGGGCGACGGGATCCTGATAGTTAAAGGCCAGATAGATCAGCGCCGGAACCACCATCCCGCCGATGGCGGCAATCACCGGGAACGCTGCTCTCTGGCGGCTGGCCAGTGAGCCCTGAACCAGCTCGCGTTTGACTTCCAGCCCTACCAGCAGGAAAAAGACCGCCATCAGCGCATCGTTGATCCACAGCAGCATGTTCTTGTTGATTTCCAGCACGCCGACCCGGAGTTCTACAGGGGTTTCCAGAAATGCATGGTACAGATCACGGGTAACGCCCAGGTTAGCCAGCAGCATGGCACAGGCCGCAGCCAGAATAAGAATGATGCCGCCGGAGGCCTCATTTTGGAAAAAACGGTGTAGAAGTTTCACTTTTACTTTCTCTCTCTATGACAATCCCTCGTTAAAACCATCATACTTGAGGTCATTCATCGGTAAAAGCAGGTTAATATTGAGTATATACTCAGTTTTTACGAATTATTTTTTGACAAACAAAAAGCCCGGAATCGCTTCCGGGCTTGAAGAAAAAACTGCAGCTAAAAATTAGCGGGTCAAATCGTCGAAGAATTTTTTCACGCCATCAAAGAAGCTTTTGGAACGCGGGCTGTTGTTCTCACCCGTCGGGCCGCCGAAGCTCTCCTGCAGCTCTTTCAGGAGCTGCTTCTGTTTTTCGTTCAGGCCAACCGGGGTTTCCACCACCACGCGACACAGCAGGTCACCCTGCGCACCGCCGCGTACCGATTTAACGCCTTTACCGCGCATACGGAACAGCTTACCGGTCTGGGTTTCACCGGGCACTTTCAGGTTTACGCGACCATCCAGCGTCGGCACTTCGATTTCGCCGCCCATCGCCGCCATCGCAAAGTTGATCGGTACTTCGCAGTACAGGTTGTTACCTTCACGCTCAAAAATCGCGTGCTGTTTCACCTGAACCTGAACGTACAGATCGCCTGCCGGTGCGCCATGTTCGCCCGCTTCGCCTTCACCAGAAAGACGAATGCGATCGCCGGTATCCACGCCTGCCGGAATTTTAACAGACAGGGTTTTGGTCTTCTCAACGCGACCGTGACCGTGGCATTTGTTGCACGGATCTTTGATCAACGTACCGCGACCCTGACAGTGCGGACAGCTCTGCTGCACCGCGAAGAAGCCCTGACGCATCTGCACCTGGCCGGAGCCGTGACAGGTTGGACAGGTCTGTGGCTTGGTGCCGACTTTCGCACCGCTGCCGTGGCAAACATCACACCCTTCCAGCGTCGGGATGCGGATCTCTTTCGTCACGCCACGTACGGCTTCTTCCAGCGACAGGTCCATATTGTAACGCAGGTCTGCGCCACGGGATGCACGCTGACGACCGCGGCCACCGCCGAAGATATCGCCGAATACGTCACCAAAGATATCGTTGAAATCAGCACCGCCACCGCCACCGAATCCGCCGCCACCGCCCATACCGCCTTGTTCAAACGCGGCATGACCATACTGATCGTATGCCGCACGCTTTTGCGCATCGGTCAGGATCTCGTAGGCTTCTTTAATCTCTTTAAATTTGGCTTCGGCCTCTTTGTCACCCTGGTTACGGTCCGGGTGAAACTTCATGGCCAGGCGCTTGTACGCCTTCTTGATTTCACGCTCTTCCGCGGTTTTGGAAACGCCTAAAATCTCGTAAAAATCTTGCTTTGCCATTGGTTTTTTCAGCCCCTTAACATGCGAGCACGGGCGGAGAGGAAACCTCTTCGCCCGTGCCGATTAATTACCCTGCATCAGGGCGATTATTTTTTGTCTTTAACTTCTTCGAACTCAGCGTCAACAACGTCGTCGTCTTTCGCATTGTTCGCAGATGCATCAGCGCCTGCTGCACCAGCCTGCTGCTGTGCGTGCTGCTGCTGGGCGATTTCCATCAGCTTCTCGGAAACCTGCGCCAGTTGCTGCATCTTGGCTTCGATATCAGCTTTGTCTTCGCCTTTCAGAGACGTTTCCAGCGCGCTCAGTGCAGACTCGATAGCGGTTTTGTCGTCTGCTGGCAGTTTGTCGCCCGCTTCCTCAACCTGCTTACGGGTGCTGTGCAGCAGATGGTCACCCTGGTTGCGGGTCTGAACCAGCTCTTCAAACTTACGGTCAGATTCCGCATTGGCTTCCGCTTCGCGAACCATCTTCTGGATCTCTTCTTCGTTCAGACCAGAAGAGGCCTTGATGGTGATCTTCTGCTCTTTACCGCTATTTTTGTCTTTTGCGGAGACGTGCAGAATACCGTCAGCATCGATATCGAAGGTCACTTCGATCTGCGGCATACCGCGCGGCGCCGGGCTGATACCATCCAGGTTAAACTGACCCAGATCTTTGTTATCCGCAGCACGTTTACGCTCACCCTGCAGCACATGGATGGTTACCGCAGACTGGTTGTCTTCAGCGGTAGAGAACACCTGGCTGTGCTTGGTCGGGATGGTGGTGTTTTTGCTGATCAGCGCAGTCATCACGCCGCCCATGGTTTCGATACCCAGCGACAGCGGGGTAACGTCCAGCAGCAGTACGTCTTTCACTTCACCGGTCAGTACACCACCCTGGACCGCAGCGCCGATAGCAACGGCTTCGTCCGGGTTAACGTCTTTACGCGGCTCTTTACCAAAGAATTCAGCCACTTTCTTCTGAACCATTGGCATACGCGTCTGACCACCGACCAGGATAACGTCCTGGATTTCGGATACGGACAGACCTGCGTCCTGCAGAGCAACTTTCAGCGGCTCGATGGAACGGTTAACCAGGTCTTCTACCAGGCTTTCCAGTTTCGCGCGAGTCACTTTGATGTTCATGTGTTTTGGACCGGTCGCGTCTGCAGTGATGTACGGCAGGTTCACGTCGGTCTGCTGCGCAGAAGAGAGCTCGATTTTGGCTTTTTCTGCGGCTTCTTTCAGGCGCTGCATTGCCAGCGGGTCGTTACGCAGGTCAATGCCCTGATCTTTCTTAAACTCGTCAACGAGATAGTTGATCATACGGCTGTCAAAGTCTTCACCACCCAGGTGGGTATCACCGTTGGTAGCCAGAACTTCAAACGTTTTTTCGCCGTCAACTTCGTCGATTTCGATAATAGAGATATCGAAAGTACCGCCACCGAGGTCGTATACCGCGATAGTACGGTTGCCGACTTCTTTATCCAGACCGTATGCCAGCGCAGCGGCAGTCGGTTCGTTGATGATACGTTTTACTTCCAGACCGGCGATACGGCCCGCGTCTTTGGTTGCCTGACGCTGAGCATCGTTAAAGTATGCCGGTACGGTGATAACCGCTTCAGTTACTGGTTCACCCAGGTAATCTTCAGCCGTTTTCTTCATTTTTTTCAGCACTTCTGCAGAGATCTGCGGCGGTGCCATTTTCTGACCTTTTACATCAATCCACGCATCACCGTTATCAGCACCGATGATTTTGTACGGCATGATGGCTTCATCACGCTGCACTTCTTCGTCCTGGAAGCGGCGGCCAATCAGGCGTTTGATCGCAAACAGGGTGTTTTGCGGGTTTGTCACGGCCTGACGTTTAGCCGGCTGACCAACCAGAGTTTCACCGTCCTGGGTATAAGCAATGATAGAAGGCGTGGTGCGATCGCCCTCGGCGTTCTCCAGCACACGTGCAGTAGTGCCATCCATAATCGCTACACAAGAGTTGGTAGTCCCCAGGTCGATACCAATAATTTTACCCATCTAAACGTCTCCACTAAAAATTCGGTCATACATGTGGTTGTGAACCTGTAATAAGGGCAGATGATGCTTTTTCAACTGTCCCCGATTTGATTATTTTCAGGTTCACTCACTGCGGTTGACTACAAGATGGGGTCGCAACGGCATCCATCAAGGGGGGAGGATAAAAAAATTTTTAATTTCACCCTGCTCAGATCATAGACGCCGTCGCCTGCGCTGATTATCATGCCGCGCCCCGCCAGGGAGAATTGGCGAGGGTCACACCATTTCACCATATTAATGATGATTTTTTGAGGAATTATGGGCAACACTAAGTTGGCTAATCCGGCTCCGCTGGGTCTGATGGGTTTCGGCATGACCACCATTCTGCTGAACCTGCATAACATTGGGATGTTCCCAATGGATGGCGTTATCCTGGCGATGGGCATTTTCTACGGCGGCATCGCACAAATCTTCGCAGGGCTGCTGGAATATAAGAAAGGCAATACCTTCGGGTTGACTGCGTTTACCTCGTACGGCTCTTTCTGGCTGACGCTGGTCGCTATTCTGCTGCTGCCGAAAATGGGTCTGGCCGATGCGGCGAACGCACAGTTTATGGGCGTTTATCTGGGCCTGTGGGGCGTCTTCACGCTGTTCATGTTCTTCGGCACGCTGGTCGGTAACCGTGCGCTGCAGTTCGTGTTCCTGAGCCTGACCGTGCTGTTCGCCCTGCTGTCTATTGGCCACCTGGTCGATAACGGTGAAGGCATCATTCACGTTGCCGGCTGGATTGGCCTGGTGTGTGGCGCCAGCGCCATTTACCTGGCAATGGGCGAAGTGCTGAACGAGCAGTTTGGCCGTACCGTTCTGCCGATTGGTGAAAAACACTGATCCCCCTTCGTGCCCGCCCTGCGGGCACGAAATCGCCTTCCCTGTGAATGCCCCGTCTCGTTTATATCCGGTCAATTTTCAGCCACAACAGAAACGATTAATAAACGGGATGGCAATATTC
>NZ_JBOGBT010000021.1:0-37255 GCF_051656365.1 Silvania sp.
GCACGTCCGGTTTGGCAAAGCCAATGCGTGAGGTCACCGCCTTCGGCAGCTGCTTCGCCAGGTCCCGGTGCAGGCCATCTTCCGGCCACAGCACTTCACAACCCGTCGCCAGCGCTGCCGCCAGCTGTACCAGCGCATCCTGCTCGTTATCCGCCACGCACAGGACGCGCTCGCGCGGCATCAGCGTCCAGGTGTTGCGCTCGCCGGTTGGCCCCGGCAGCAGACGCTGGGTTCCGGCCTGCGCCAGCTCGGCATACTGCTGGCACAGCGCCTGCAGCGCCGGGCGTTTTTCTGCCCAGGCCGTCAGCGCCTCCAGCGGCTGGATCAGCACCGCTTTCACCTGCGCATCCACCGGACGTTGGGCATCCTGACGCGCCAGGGTTACGCCCAGCGCGTTCGCCGGACGGTGCGCCAGCAGGCGATACAGGTACATCGGTCCCCCGGCTTTTGGTCCGGTGCCCGACAGGCCTTCGCCACCGAACGGCTGCACGCCGACCACGGCGCCCACCATGTTGCGGTTGACGTACAGGTTGCCGACGTTGGCGCTGCCGGTCACCTGGGCGATGGTCTCGTCGATACGGGTATGCACGCCCAGCGTCAGGCCGTAGCCGGAGGCGTTAATCTGCGCGATCAGCTGATCGAGGTTGTTACGGTTGTAACGCACCACGTGCAGCACCGGGCCGAAGACCTCTTTTTTCAGCTCGTCGAAGCTGGACAGTTCAATCAGGGTTGGCGCCACGAAGGTGCCGCTGTTCCATTCACGCGCGTCTTCGCTGTTCTCACGCACCGCCTGGAATACCGGACGGCCCTTGGCGCGCATCGCCTGAATGTGATTTTCAATGTTGGTTTTGGCTTCGGCATCGATCACCGGGCCAATGTCAGTGGTCAGACGGCCCGGATTGCCCATCCGGCATTCCGCCATCGCACCGCGCAGCATTTTCAGCGTGTGGTCGGCGATGTCGTCCTGCAGGCACAGCACGCGCAGGGCCGAGCAGCGCTGACCGGCGCTGTCGAAGGCGGAAGAAACCACGTCTACCACCACCTGCTCGGTCAGGGCCGAGGAGTCGACGATCATCGCGTTCATGCCGCCGGTCTCGGCAATCAGCGGCGTCGGACGACCCTGAGCATCAAGACGGGTGGCGATATTACGCTGTAGCAGGGAGGCCACTTCGGTCGAGCCGGTGAACATCACTCCGCGCACGCGGTTGTCGGCGGTCAGCTTCGCGCCTACCGTTTCGCCGCGACCCGGCAGGAGTTGCACCACGCCTGGCGGGACGCCCGCTTCCAGCAGGATGTTGATCCCCTGAGCGGCAATCAGCGGGGTTTGCTCGGCCGGTTTCGCCAGCACGCTGTTGCCTGCGGCAAGGGCGGCGGCAACCTGCCCGGTGAAGATCGCCAGCGGGAAGTTCCACGGGCTGATACAGACCACCGGCCCCAGCGGGCGGTGAGTTTCGTTGGCAAAGTCGTCGCGCACCTGTCCGGCATAGTAGTGCAGGAAGTCGACCGCTTCGCGGACTTCGGCGATGGCGTTGCTGAAGGTTTTACCCGCTTCGCGCACCAGAATGCCAATCAGCTGCTGCATCTGATCTTCCATCAGCACCGCAGCGCGTTCCAGGATCGCCGCACGCTCCTGTGGCGGGGTGGCGAACCAGATTGGCGCGTTGTTCACCGCGCTGTTAAGCGCCAGCTCCACTTCCTGCTCGCTGGCTTCCCGCGCATAGCCGACCACATCTTTCGGCTCGGCCGGGTTAACCACCGGCAGCATGTCGCCGTCGGCCACCGCCTGCTCGAGGATCGGTCGGGCAATCCATTTTTGCAGCGCGCTGTTCAGCAGGGATGAGGAGAGTGACGCCAGACGGTGTTCATTTGCCAGATCCAGCCCGCAGGAGTTAACCCGCTCGCTGCCGTACAGTTCGCGCGGCAGGGCAATTTTCGGATGCGGCAGACCGGTGGTGCCTTCCTGGGCGGCCAGTTTTTCCACCGCCTGCACCGGATCGGCAACCAGCTCGTCCAGCGGCAGGGTGTTATCCGCGATGCGGTTTACGAAGGAGGTATTAGCGCCGTTTTCCAGCAGGCGACGCACCAGGTACGCCAGCAGCGTTTCATGGGTGCCGACCGGGGCGTAAATTCGGCACGGACGGTTCAGTTTGCCGTCGGCCACTTTACCGGTCACCTGCTCGTACAGCGGTTCACCCATGCCGTGCAGGCACTGGAATTCGTACTGGCCTGGATAGTAGTTATTGCCGGCCAGGCTGTAGATCGCCGCCAGGGTGTGGGCGTTATGGGTAGCAAACTGCGGGTAGATCAGGTTCGGCACGCCGAGCAGCTTTTTGGCGCAGGCGAGGTAAGAGACATCGGTGTAAACCTTGCGGGTATAGACCGGATAGCCTTCCAGGCCGTCCATCTGGGCGCGTTTGATTTCGCTGTCCCAGTAGGCGCCCTTCACCAGACGGATCATCAGGCGGCGACGGCTGCGGGTGGCGAGGTCAATCAGGTAATCAATCACAAACGGACAGCGCTTCTGATAGGCCTGGATGACAAAGCCGATCCCGTTCCAGCCCGCCAGTTCCGGTTCGAAGCACAGTTTTTCCAGCAGATCGAGGGAGATCTCCAGGCGGTCGGCCTCTTCGGCGTCGATGTTAATCCCGATGTCATACTGGCGCGCCAGCAGGGTCAGGGACTTCAGGCGCGGGTAGAGCTCTTCCATCACCCGGTCGTACTGGGCGCGGCTGTAGCGCGGGTGCAGGGCGGAGAGCTTAATCGAGATCCCCGGGCCTTCATAAATGCCGCGGCCGTTGGAGGCTTTACCAATGGCGTGGATCGCCTGCTGATAAGAGACCATATAGGCCTGCGCGTCGGCGGCGGTCAGGGCCGCTTCACCCAGCATGTCGTAAGAGTAGCGGAAGCCTTTATCTTCCAGCTTGCGGGCGTTGGCCAGCGCTTCGGCGATGGTCTCCCCGGTGACGAACTGCTCCCCCATCAGGCGCATCGCCATGTCCACGCCTTTACGGATCAACGGCTCGCCGCTCTTGCCGATAATGCGGTTCAGGGAGCGGGAGAGGCTGGCTTCGTTGTGGGTGGAGACCAGACGGCCGGTAAACAGCAGGCCCCAGGTGGCGGCGTTAACGAACAGCGACGGGCTGCGGCCAATGTGCGAATGCCAGTTGCCGTTGCTGATTTTGTCGCGGATCAGCGCGTCACGGGTGGCTTTGTCCGGGATACGCAGCAGCGCTTCCGCCAGACACATCAGGGCCACGCCCTCCTGCGAAGAGAGAGAAAACTCCTGCAACAGGCTCTGCACCATCCCGGCGCGGCCCGAGGCGGTTTTCTGGCTGCGCAGCTTGTCGGCCAGATCGTAAGCCAGCTTATGGGCCTGGGTAGCAATCGGCTCCGGCAGACGCGCCTGCTCCAGAAGCATCGGCACGGCGTCGGTCTCTGCCCGGCGGTACGCGGCGGTAATAGCGGCGCGGCTGACGGACTGAGGCAGGATCTGCTCGGCAAAATCGAGGAACGGCTGGTGGATCTCATCGGCCGCGTCATGAGCGTCGTCGCTTTCATTGGCGGCACCGGCCAGCAGGGCAGGCAGCTCTGGCAGAGCGTCGTCGCTCTCCAGCTTTTCCAGATAGTTGAAGATTGCCTGCTTAATTAACCAGTGCGGCGTGCGGTCAATGCGCGTGGCAGCCGATTTAATTCGTTCGCGGGTGGCGTCATCCAGCTTAACTCCCATGGTGGTCATCCCCATGCCAAAAACTCCTGTGATTTTTCTACCGATAATGTGGTTAACGTGGAATATCCACTATGTTGCAACTTTGTGCAACCTCGTTAAATGTGACCCGGTTTGCAAGCTGAAAAATGAATGGATTGTTAGTGTGATGTTAACCTGAATAAAGGTGTGGATTTTACGACGAAAGCCTGGTTTCATGCGGGACTTAACAGTTTTTGACGGTGCAACCGTAAAAAACGTGAGCGAGTGCAACCTCCAGGAAACTGATGTGAAACCGGGGATGAAAATGATGTGAATGCAGTGTTAAATCGTTTGTGTCACGGCAGTGCATACGGCAGGATACGCGCGGCCAACAGAAACACACATCATCATCACCTCGTTCCGGTGATGGAATAACAGGCAGCCGGGAAGGCTGTCGACCATATTTGCGGAGTATTTAAATGGCAATTAGCACACCGATGCTGGTGACATTTCTTATCTATATATTTGGCATGATCCTGATAGGGTTCCTTGCATGGCGTTCTACCAAAAACTTTGACGACTATATCCTCGGCGGGCGCAGCCTCGGCCCGGTGGTAACCGCGCTGTCTGCGGGCGCATCCGACATGAGCGGCTGGCTGCTGATGGGCCTGCCGGGCGCGATCTTTATCTCCGGTATTTCGGAGAGTTGGATTGCCATCGGTCTGACCGTCGGAGCCTGGATTAACTGGAAGCTGGTGGCCGGGCGTCTGCGCGTGCACACCGAGGCTAACAACAACGCCCTGACCCTGCCGGACTACTTCACCGGCCGGTTCGAAGATAACAGTCGTATTCTGCGCATTATCTCCGCAGTGGTCATTCTGGTGTTCTTCACCATCTACTGTGCCTCCGGCATCGTGGCCGGTGCGCGCCTGTTCGAAAGCACCTTCGGCATGAGCTACGAAACCGCACTCTGGGCGGGCGCAGCCGCGACCATCCTGTATACCTTCGTGGGTGGGTTCCTGGCGGTAAGCTGGACTGACACCGTGCAGGCCAGCCTGATGATCTTCGCCCTGATCCTGACCCCGGTGATTGTGATTCTTTCCGTGGGCGGTCTGGGTGATTCGCTGGCAGTGATCCAGCAGAAGAGCGTCGAAAACGTTGACATGCTGAAGGGCCTGAACTTTGTCGCGATTGTGTCGCTGATGGGCTGGGGGCTGGGTTACTTCGGTCAGCCGCACATTCTGGCGCGCTTTATGGCGGCAGATTCCCACCACACCATCGTTCATGCCCGTCGTATCAGCATGGCGTGGATGATCCTGTGTCTGGCTGGGGCCTGTGCGGTAGGCTTCTTCGGTATCGCGTACTTCAACAACAACCCGTCGCTGGCGGGTGCGGTGAACCAGAACGCCGAGCGCGTGTTTATCGAGCTGGCGCAGATCCTGTTCAACCCGTGGATTGCCGGGATCCTGCTCTCAGCGATCCTCGCAGCGGTGATGTCGACCCTGAGTTGCCAGCTGCTGGTCTGCTCCAGTGCGATCACTGAAGACTTGTACAAAGCCTTCCTGCGTAAACACGCCAGCCAGAAAGAGCTGGTATGGGTAGGGCGCTTTATGGTGCTGCTGGTGGCGCTGGTCTCCATTGCGCTGGCGGCAAATCCAGAAAACCGCGTGCTGGGTCTGGTGAGCTATGCCTGGGCAGGCTTTGGCGCGGCCTTTGGTCCGGTGGTGCTGTTCTCGGTACTGTGGTCCCGCATGACCCGTAACGGTGCGCTGGCGGGGATGATTATCGGTGCGGTTACCGTCATTGTCTGGAAGCAGTTCGCGTGGCTGGGTCTGTATGAAATCATTCCGGGCTTTATCTTTGGCAGCATTGGCATTGTGGTGTTCAGCCTACTGGGCAAAGCGCCGTCTGCCGCCATGCAGAAACGCTTTGCTGACGCAGACGCGATTTATCACAGCGCCCCGCCGACAAAGTTACAGCCTGAATAAGTATTTCCTCGCACACGCCAGGCCGGGTAAGCGTTTACGCTACCCGGCTTTTTTCTTGCTTATTTCTGCAACTTACGCTCATATCCTTGTGCTAAAAACAATGAGGATAGCGAAGTATGACAATCAAAACAGGGCTTATGGCGGGCGCACTCTTCCTGCTGGCAGGCTGCAACGCACCATCGCACACGAATGCACCCGACACCTGCAAAGCCGACAACCAGATGCAGCAGACCACGCTCTATTTCGGCCTGAACCGTCCGGCAGGGGAGGCGATCGGTGGCCAGGAGTGGCAGCAGTTTGTTGATGGGGACGTGACCCCGCGTTTTCGCGATGGCTTAACGGTGTTTGATGCGCGTGGGCAGTGGTTGGGCAACGACGGCAAAGTGGCGCGCGAGCCGAGCAAGGCGCTGATGCTGATCCACGGCCAGGATGCGCAGAGCGAAAGCAATATCGAAGCGTTACGCGGGATTTATAAAAAGCGCTTCGCCCAGGAATCGGTGATGCGCGTCGATCAGCCGGTGTGCGTGCAGTTCTGATAAAAAAACGGCGGGATTATTCCCGCCGTTATTGCTTACAACACTAATCCCGCAAAGCTCGCCGACAGCAGGCTCACCAGCGTCGCGCCGTACACCAGGCGCAGGCCGAAGCGCGACACCACGTTGCCTTGCTGCTCGTTCAGCCCTTTAATTGCCCCGGCCACAATGCCGATCGAGGCAAAGTTGGCGAACGACACCAGGAACACTGACAGAATGCCCAGCCCGCGCGGGGTCATCTGCGCCGCAATCTTCTGCAGTTCGATCATCGCCACAAACTCGTTTGCCACCAGCTTGGTTGCCATTATCCCGCCCGCGTGCAGGGCATCGCTCAGGGGGATCCCCACCAGCCACGCCAGCGGATAAAACACATAGCCCAGAATTTGCTGGAAGTTCAGACCGAACACGCTGGAGAACAGAGCGTTAACGGCGCTAATCAGGGCAATAAAGCCAATCAGCATCGCCAGAATAATCATCGCCACTTTAAAGCCGGCCAGAATATATTCCCCCAGCATCTCGAAGAAACTCTGGGATTCGTGCATCTTCTCCAGCTTAATTTCCGGCTCCGCTTCCGGGCGCGTCGGGTTAATAATGGTAAGGATGATAAAGGTGCTGAACATATTCAGGATCAGCGCCGCGACCACATATTTAGCCTCCAGCATCGTCATGTAGGCACCGACAATCGACAGCGATACCGTCGACATGGCGGTGGCCGCCATGGTGAACAGCCGGCGTGACGACAGATCCCCCAGCACCCCTTTGTAGGCGATAAAGTTTTCCGACTGACCCAGCGTCAGCGAGCTGATGGCGTTAAACGACTCCAGCTTGCCCATGCCGTTGACCTTCGACAACAAAGTGCCGACCACGCGAATAATCACCGGCAGAATACGCCAGTGCTGCAAAATGCCGATCAGCGCGGATATAAAGATAATGGGACACAGCACGCCGAGGAAAATAAACGCCAGCCCTTTTTCTCCCATCCCACCAAACACAAAGTTGGTCCCTTCGGCGGCATATTTCAGCAGCGACTCGAAGAAGCCCGACACGTACTGAATAACAAACAGCCCGCTTTCGGCGTGCAGGAAAAAGAACGCCAGCGCAATTTCAATCACGATAAGTTGAATGACGTAGCGAATGCGGACGTTACGGCGGTCAAAACTGACCAGCCAGGCAAGAGCGAGGATCACCACCAGCGCCAGCAGGAAATGCAAAAAGTTATACATGGTTGATTTTCAGCAGATTAGAAAGGCGCTTATTTAGCCACAGGCAGATGTTAGCGTAAATGGGCATTTACGTTATAAGTTATAAACCTTTTAATAACCTGGGTGATTATTTCCCCGTCAGGGGTTTACATCCTGTCATTAAAACATCGCATATTTCACTTGTGTTTCTTATTTCCGTAATGATAATCACTATCACAAGAATTTACTTTTCTTTGCATCAGTTGACCGCGATAAACATTTAAGGTGTCGGCATGTTTGTTCCATTTCTCATTATGTTACGTGAAGGCCTTGAAGCGGCCTTAATCGTCAGCCTTATCGCCAGCTATCTGAAACGCACCCAGCGCGGCCGCTGGATCGGTGTGATGTGGATTGGCGTGTTCCTTGCCGCCGCCCTCTGTCTGGGACTGGGGATTGCCATCAACGAAACCACCGGCGAGTTCCCGCAAAAAGAGCAGGAGCTGTTCGAAGGCATTGTGGCGCTGATTGCGGTGGTGATCCTCACCTGGATGGTGTTCTGGATGCGTAAAGTGTCGCGCAATGTCAAAGTTCAGCTGGAGCAGGCCGTCGACAGCGCGCTGGCTAAGGGCAATCATCACGGTTGGGCGCTGGTGATGATGGTCTTTTTTGCTGTCGCCCGCGAAGGGCTGGAGTCGGTGTTCTTCCTGTTGGCTGCATTCCAGCAGGACGTGGGGATCTGGCCCCCGATCGGCGCGGTACTGGGGCTGGCTACGGCGGTGGTGCTCGGCTTTCTGCTGTACTGGGGCGGGATCCGCCTCAACCTGGGCGCGTTCTTTAAATGGACCAGCCTGTTTATTCTGCTGGTGGCGGCCGGGCTGGCGGCGGGGGCCATCCGTGCCTTCCATGAGGCCGGGCTGTGGAACCATTTCCAGGATGTGGCCTTCGATCTAAGCAACATCCTCTCTACCCATTCGTTAACCGGTACGCTGCTGGAAGGTATTTTCGGCTATCAGGAAACACCGAGCGTCAGCGAAGTGGCGGTTTACTTTATCTATCTGATCCCGGCGCTGGTGCTGTTTTGTCTGCCACCGCGCGCCAGCACTCAGGCTTCGGGCATTTCGCGCTAACGTGCTCACTGTAGTTACAACATACTTAAGAAAAGGGAAGGGTCATGGCTATTCATTTTCGTCGTAGTGCGTTACAGGCTGGCATTGCCGTACTGCTGTCTTCTGCGTTTTCGGTCCAGGCGGCGGATGTGCCGCAGGTGAACGTCACCGTTACCGACAAACAGTGCGAGCCGATGAGCATCACCGTCAACAGCGGTAAAACCCAGTTCATCATTCAGAACCATAGCCAGAAAGCGCTGGAGTGGGAGATCCTCAAAGGGGTAATGGTGGTGGAAGAGCGTGAGAATATCGCGCCGGGCTTTAGCCAGAAGATGACCGCTAACCTGCAGCCGGGCGAATATGACATGACCTGCGGCCTGCTGACCAACCCGAAAGGCAAGCTGATCGTCAAAGGCGAAGCCACCGCCGATGCGGCCAAAGGTGAAGCCCTGCTGAGCCTCGGCGACGCGATTACGGCCTATAAAGCCTACGTCACCAAAGAGACTGCGGACCTGGTTGCCGGTACCAAAGCCTTTACCGACGCGGTGAAAGCGGGCGATATCGAGAAAGCCAAATCCCTGTACGCACCGACGCGCCAGCACTACGAGCGTATCGAACCGATTGCCGAGCTGTTCTCGGATCTCGACGGCAGCATCGATGCCCGTGAAGATGACTACGAGCAGAAAGCCGCCGATCCGAAATTCACCGGCTTCCACCGTCTGGAAAAAGCGCTGTTTGGCGATAACTCCACCAAAGGGATGGAGCAGTACGCGGAGCAGCTGAACAGCGACGTGCTGGATCTGCAAAAGCGCATCAGCGAGCTGGCCTTCCCGCCGTCAAAAGTGGTCGGTGGCGCAGCGGCTCTGATTGAAGAAGTGGCCGCCAGCAAAATCAGCGGTGAAGAAGATCGCTACAGCCACACCGATCTGTGGGACTTCCAGGCCAACATCGAGGGGTCACAGAAGATTGTTGACCTGCTGCGTCCGCAGCTGCAAAAAGATAACAGCGCCCTGCTGGCGAAAGTGGATGCCAACTTCAAGAAAGTCACCACCATCCTGGCTAAATACCGTACCCAAGACGGCTTTGAAACTTACGACAAGCTGACCGATGCCGACCGTAACGCGCTGAAAGGGCCAATCACCACCCTGGCAGAAGATCTGGCGCAGCTGCGCGGTGTTCTGGGTCTGGACTAAGCACCATGAACAAGCACGATGACAACGACGTTGCTGAACCTTCACGACGTCGGTTGCTGAAAGGGGTGGGGGTGCTTGGCGGCACCCTTGCCTTCGCCGGTGGCTGCCCAGTGGCGCACGCGGCCAAACCGCAGAGCGCGCCGGGCACGCTCTCCCCGGATGCGCGCATGGAAACGCAGCCGTTCTACGGGCCGCATCAGGCCGGGATTTTAACCCCGCAGCAGGCGTCGATGATGCTGGTGGCGTTTGATGTGCTGGCCAGCGATAAAAGCGAGCTGGAACGTCTGTTCCGCCTGCTGACCCAGCGCATTGACTTTCTTACCACCGGCGGACCGGCGCCCGACACGCCGAACCCGCGCCTGCCGCCGATGGACTCCGGCATTCTGGGTGCCTTTATCGCCCCGGATAACCTGACGATGACGGTATCGCTCGGGGCATCGCTGTTTGATGCTCGCTTCGGGCTGGAAAAGCACAAGCCGAAAGCGCTGCAGAAGATGGTGCGTTTTCCGAATGATTCGCTGGATGCGGCCCTGTGCCACGGCGATCTGCTGATCCAGATCTGCGCCAACACCCAGGATACGGTGATCCACGCCCTGCGGGATCTGATCAAGCACACCCCAGATCTGCTGAGCGTGCGCTGGAAGCGGGAAGGGTTTATCTCTGACCACGCGGCGCGCAGCAAGGGCAAAGAGACGCCGGTGAATCTGCTCGGCTTTAAAGACGGCACCGCCAACCCGGACAGCCGCGACGCGACGCTGATGGATAACGTGGTGTGGGTGACGGACGATCAGGGCGAACCGACCTGGGCGGTGGGCGGCAGCTATCAGGCCATCCGGCTCATTCAGTTCCACGTCGAGTTCTGGGACCGCACGCCGCTTAAGGAGCAGCAGACTATCTTTGGCCGCGACAAGCACAGCGGGGCACCGCTGGGGATGAAAAACGAGCACGACGTGCCGGACTACGCCCGCGATCCACACGGCGACACCATCGCCCTCGACAGCCATATTCGTCTGGCGAACCCGCGCACTAAGGAGACGGAAACCAATCTGATGATGCGCCGGGGCTACAGCTATTCGCTGGGGGTGACCAACTCGGGTCAGCTGGATATGGGGCTGCTGTTTGTCTGCTATCAGCACGACCTTGAGAAGGGCTTTTTGACCGTCCAGAAGCGCTTAAACGGCGAGGCGCTGGAAGAGTACATCAAGCCGATTGGCGGGGGCTATTTCTTTGCCCTGCCGGGCGTGCGTGATAAGAACGACTGGCTCGCACAGGGGCTGCTGAAGGCCTGAAACCTGTCCCGCTCGCCCTGAGCGGGACAGCTATTTAAGATTGTTTTTGCTGTTGTTATATTTCTGTAATATTTTTCTATCACACTCTCCAGAACTGTAGGGTGAGTCTTAAAAGTTGCACTCAGGTAAAATAAATGTTGCATTTATGATAAATCCTGTTGTACTTATTTTAAGACAGCGGTAAACACCTACGGTGATGATCAATCACTTTGGAGATCGCGAATGGTTGGGTCCTGTACTGGACAAGGTAAACGAAACAACCGCAGCACCCGGCGCGGAGGCCCCACCTCCGGCAGCGATCTCTTCGCCACAAAATTCTCCCCCTCCACAGCGCATCCTGATTTCTCCGACCCGCCGAATGGTGAGCATAGCGATTCGGTCGTGTCACCTAACCAAGAAAGCTCTGGCTTAAAAGGAAGCCAACCCTCAGATGTTCGTTCGCCTAATCGCGCCGATGGCGCGAGTGATGAATACCAACAACTCAAGGTGCTATCCATGGGAAGACAAAAAGCAGTGATCAAAGCTCGTCGCGAAGCAAAACGTGTGCTGAGACGGGATTCACGCAGCCATAAACAGCGTGAAGAAGAATCGGTCACCTCGCTTGTGCAGATGAGTGGCGTAGAAGCAATTGGCATGGCGCGGGACAGCCGTGATATGTCCCCAATTGCCCCACGCAATGACGCTCAGGCGCAGTACCTGAATGCTATCGAGAGTAAGTCGCTTATCTTTGCAACCGGTGAAGCCGGATGCGGGAAGACCTGGATAAGTGCAGCCAAAGCGGCAGAAGCTCTGATTCATAAGGATGTTGAGAAGATTATTGTCACCCGTCCGGTACTGCAGGCCGATGAAGATCTCGGCTTCTTGCCCGGCGATATTTCGGAGAAGTTTGCCCCGTACTTCCGGCCCGTCTATGACGTGCTGGTGAAGCGACTCGGTGCATCCTTTATGCAGTACTGCCTGCGCCCTGAAATCGGTAAGGTAGAAATTGCGCCGTTCGCCTATATGCGCGGACGTACATTTGAAAATGCAGTTGTGATTCTCGACGAGGCTCAGAACGTAACTGCTGCGCAGATGAAGATGTTTTTAACGCGCCTCGGGGAAAACGTTACGGTTATCGTTAACGGCGACATTACCCAGTGTGACCTGCCTGGCGGCGTCAAATCCGGCTTAAGCGATGCAATGGCACGTTTTGTTGAAGATGATATGGTGGGAATTGTGCAGTTTACCAAAGACGACTGCGTGCGCTCGGCACTCTGCCAGCGGACACTAAACGCCTACTATTGATTTTGATACATTGTGCAAAGCCCGGGAAACCGGGCTTTGTTTTTTGTGCGGCCGCTTTATTCCCTCTCCCGTGGGGCTGAGGGATCCCCACAAAAAAATTGGCACGGTCGGCCCCCTCTCCATTCAGGGAGAGGGTTGGGGTGAGGGGGAGCATGCGGCTCCGGTGGTGGTTCCGTTCACTTTAAGTTCTGTGCTTCTCTGTCAGTCGCATCACCCGTGAACGTGCCAGGGCGGCTCTCTCTTTCGGGGGCGTATAAATGAAAAAAAGCCCGTACTTGCGTACGAGCTCTTTCTCGAAGATGGCGGTGAGAGAGGGGCTGACTCGCTTTGCTCGCCCTGCGGGCAGCCTGTTCGCTACGCTCTCAGTCTGTCCAACTGGCTACAGCCAGTTGTCGAACCCTGGTCGAGGATTCTCACCCCTCTCTTTCGGGGGCGTATAAATGAAAAAAAAGCCCGTACTTGCGTACGAGCTCTTCTTCAAATATGGCGGTGAGAGAGGGGTTCGAACCCTCGATACGTTGCCGTATACACACTTTCCAGGCGTGCTCCTTCAGCCACTCGGACACCTCACCGTATTGTTCGCTGCCTTTCCTCTCGGGGGCAACGGGGCGCTACTATAGGCAGTCAGGCTAAAACGGTCAAGCAGATTTTATGTATTCCTGCTCGTTCGGTTAAGCAATAAGCAAACCTGCGCCCGCGTTGCTTTTAGATCTGACCGAAGCGACCAGAATTGAAATCGCTGATAGCTTCCGCGATTTCGGTTTTGCTGTTCATCACGAACGGACCATAGCCGACAATCGGTTCGTTCAGCGGTTCCCCGGCCATCAGCAGCACCTTGGCATCACTGCTGGCTTCCAGATGTACCTTTTCTCCTTCCTGGCTCAACACCACCAGCTGTGCTTCGCTGGCCTTCGCCGTTCCGTTTACGACGACGCTGCCTTCAAGCACTACCAGCGCGGTGCTCCAGCCTGCAGGCTGCTCGAGGGTCAGATGGCTTCCCTGGCGCAGCGCGATGTCCCAGACATTCAGCGGTGAGAAGGTATGCGCAGGCCCCGCCACGTCACCGTAACGACCGGCAATCACGCGCAGTTCACCGCTGTTATCCGGTAACGCCACCACCGGGATCGCGTTTTTGGTGATGCTCTGATAGCCCGGTGCCGCCATTTTGTCCTTCGCGGGCAGGTTGACCCACAGCTGCATCATTTTGAGCTCGCCACCCTGTTGGGCGAAGGCGCTGGAGTGAAATTCCTCATGCAGGATCCCGGCTCCGGCGGTCATCCACTGAACGTCGCCCGGGCCAATCACGCCGCCTTTCCCCGTCGAGTCGCGATGCTCCACTTCGCCGGAATAGACAATCGTGACCGTTTCAAAGCCACGGTGCGGGTGCTCACCCACGCCGCGTTTCGCGCCGTCAGCCGGGAAGTTGTGCGGACCCGCGTAATCCAGCAGTAAAAACGGGCTCAGCGGCTCGCCGTGAGTCTGGTAAGAAAACATGGAACGTACCGGGAAACCGTCGCCAACCCAGTGCGGACGGGGGGCGGTGTAGACGCCAGTGATGTTTTTCATTTTCTTCTCCTGATGTTCGGTTGATGCTATTAGCTTATATTCAGCTTTAATTTCGCGGTAGAGTGTGAAAATGACATTCACAGTTCCATAAATGGAACGATGAGGGTGGTATGCAGGATCTCAACGACTTTGTCTGGTTCGTGAAAGTGGTCGATTACGGTGGTTTTGCGGCGGCGGGCAGGGCGATCGATCAGCCAAAATCCAAACTGAGCCGCCGGATTGCTCAGTTGGAAGCACGACTTGGGGTGCGCTTAATCCAGCGCACTACGCGGCAGTTTACCGTTACCGAGGTGGGGCACACTTTCTATCAGCACTGCAAAGCGATGCTGATAGAAGCCGAGGCGGCAGAAGAAGCCGTTGCGGCGCTGCAGGCGGAACCGCGCGGCATGGTCAGGATCACCTGTCCGGTGACGATCCTGCATGTTCACGTTGGGCCGATGCTGGCGCGCTTTATGGCCCGCTATCCGGGGATCAACCTGCAGCTCGAAGCCACCAATCGCCGGGTGGACCTGGTGGCCGAGGGGATTGATATCGCCATCCGCGTGCGTCCGCGCCCGTTTGATGACAGCGATCTGGTGCTGCGGGTGCTGGCCGACCGGGGACATTGCCTGGTCGCAGGCCCCCATCTGATTGAGAGCAGGGGTAAACCGGCTATGCCCGCCGAGCTCAGCCAATGGCCAGGGTTGAGTATGGGGGCCGGTAAGCAGGTGCATAAGTGGGAACTGCATGGCCCGGATGGGGCGAAGGCCGAGATCCATTTTACGCCGCGCTTAGTGACCACCGATATGCTGGCACTGCGTGAAGCGGCCATGGCGGGCGTTGGCGTGGTGCAGTTACCCATCTTAATGGTGAAAGACCAGCTTGCGTCAGGAGCGTTGGTCAGGGTGCTCGAACAATGGGAGCCGCGACGAGAAGTGATTCATGCCGTGTATCCGTCCCGACGTGGGTTATTGCCGTCGGTGAAGACGCTGGTGGATTTTTTGACCGAGGAATATGCAAGGATAGTGGAGGAGTGACGCCTGATGGCGGTGAGAGAGGGGCTGACTCGCTTCGCTCGCCCTGCGGGCAGCCTGTTCGCTACGCTCTCAGTCTGTCCAACTGGCTACAGCCAGTTGTCGAACCCTGGTCGAGGGTTCTCGCCCCTCTCTTTCGGGGGCATATAGATGAAAAAAAAGCCCGTACTTGCGTACGAGCTCTTCTTTAAATATGGCGGTGAGAGAGGGGTTCGAACCCTCGATACGTTGCCGTATACACACTTTCCAGGCGTGCTCCTTCAGCCACTCGGACACCTCACCGTATTGTCATCCCGTTGTTGCTGGGACGGGCGCTAATGTAAGAAAAAGCCGTTCCGCCGTCAATCACCTTTTTCAGTTAATTAGCGTGTTTAGACAAACTTCGAGCAACATGATTTCTAAATGTGCTGAAAGTGACTTTTTTATCGACAACGACCTCGGCGTAAAAGTTTGCTAAGCTGCAAGGCACTTGAAAATGAACATAAAACCGCACAAAGAAGGCAATCGCAATGGACATCATTTTTTATCATCCGACCTTTGATACTCAATACTGGCTAAAAGCGCTGTCGACGGCGTTGCCGGGCGCGCGGGTGCGCGAGTGGAAGCGCGGCGATAACCAACCGGCAGATTATGCACTGGTGTGGCATCCGCCGGTGGAGATGCTGCAGGGACGGGAACTGAAAGCGGTCTTTGCGCTGGGTGCCGGGGTGGACTCGATCCTCAGTAAACTGAAAGCGCACCCGGATATGCTGGCCGACAATATCCCGCTGTTCCGCCTCGAAGACACCGGCATGGGCGAGCAGATGCAGGAGTACGCGGTGAGCCAGGTGCTGCACTGGTTCCGTCGCTTTGATGATTACCAGGCGTTAAAACAGCAGGCGCGCTGGGAGCCGTTGACCGATTATCAACGTGAAGATTTTACCATCGGTATCCTTGGTGCCGGGGTATTGGGCTCGAAAGTGGCCGAAGCGCTGGCACCGTGGGGCTTTCCGCTGCGCTGCTGGAGCCGCACGCGTAAGGACTACCCAGGCGTCACCAGCTTTGCGGGCGCAGACGAACTGTCACCGTTTTTACAGGGAACGCGGGTGCTGATTAACCTCCTGCCCAATACCGCCGAGACAGTCGGTATCATCAACCGCGGTCTGCTTAACCAACTGGCGGATAATAGCTACGTGATGAATCTGGCGCGCGGCGTGCATCTGGTGGAGGCCGACCTGCTGAAAGCACTGGAGAGCGGCAAGCTGAAAGGCGCAATGCTGGATGTCTACAGCAAAGAACCTTTACCACCAGAAAGCCCGCTCTGGGCACACCCGCGCGTGGCGATGACCCCGCACGTTGCGGCGGTGACCCGTCCTGCAGAGGCGGTGTCGTATATTGCCCGCACCATTACCCATCTGGAGCAGGGTGAGTCGGTGACCGGGCGCGTTGACCGCCAGCGGGGCTATTGAGTAAACCCGGCGGTTGCCGGGTTTTTGCTAATAAACGCCCGTGATAGCTGCTATCCTTTGGGAAACACGAGAGGAGAGAATGATGTATCCCGTTGACCTGCATATGCACACCGTCGCCAGTACCCACGCCTACAGCAATCTTCATGACTACATCGCCCAGGCCAGGCTTAAGAACATTAAGCTCTTTGCGATCACCGATCATGGTCCTGATATGGCGGATGCGCCGCACTACTGGCACTTTGTGAATATGCGCATCTGGCCGCGTCTGGTTGATGGCGTCGGGATCCTGCGCGGGATCGAAGCCAACATCAAAAACACGCAGGGTGAAATTGATTGTACCGGCCCGATGCTGACCTCTCTGGATCTGATTCTTGCCGGCTTCCATGAGCCGGTTTTTGCCCCACAGGACAAAGCCACCCATACCGAAGCGATGATTGCCACCATCGCCAGTGGTAATGTACATATCATCAGCCATCCGGGGAATCCGAAGTTCCCGATTGATATCCAGGCCGTGGCGCAGGCCGCCGCGAAGCATCGCGTGGCGCTGGAAATCAATAACTCCTCCTTTATCCACTCCCGTAAGGGCAGTGAAGCGAACTGCCTGGAAGTTGCCGCGGCGGTGCGTGACGCAGGCGGCTACGTGGCGCTGGGATCCGATTCCCATACCGCGTTTACGCTGGGAGATTTTAGCGAATGCCGTAAGATCCTCGATCAGGTGGCGTTCCCGGAAGATCGAATTCTGAACGTCTCTCCCCGCCGTTTACTGAATTTCCTGGAGTCGCGTGGTATGGCTCCGATCGTAGAATTTGCCGAACTTTAACTGTGTAATGGACTCAACAAATGAATGAATTTTCCATCCTCTGCCGCGTACTGGGCTCGCTGTATTACCGTCAGCCGCAGGATCCGCTGCTGGTACCGCTCTTTACCCTGGTGCGCGAAGGCAAGCTGGCACAGAACTGGCCGCTTGAACAGGATGATCTGCTGCAGCGTCTGCAAAACAGCTGCGACATGCAGCAAATTGCGGCCGACTATAACGCGCTGTTTGTCGGCGAAGAGTGTCGCGTTCCGCCTTACCGTTCAGCCTGGGAAGAGGGCGCGACCGAAGCCGAAGTACGTGCTTTCCTCTCTGCGCGCGGGATGCCGCTGACCGATACCCCTGCCGATCACATCGGCACCTTGCTGCTGGCGGCATCGTGGATTGAAGACCATTCTGCAGAAGATGAAAACGAAGCGCTGGAGACCCTGTTCGCCGAGTTCATTTTGCCCTGGTGCGCGGCGTTTCTCGGCAAGGTCGAAGCCCATGCTACCTCGCCCTTCTGGCGCACTATGGCACCGCTAACCCGCGATGCCCTGGCGGCAATGTGGGACGAGCTGCAGGAAGAGAATGAAGAGTGATTTAGATCACTATTTGAATGTAACGGCTGCTCTCATTCTACATATTATGTGTTTCTGATCTCATTTCCTCGGCGCGTATCTGCTAAGATGCGCGCCATGAACATACTCTTTTCTATAGCACTGACCACCGGCATCCTTTCCGGGATCTGGGGTTGGGTCGCGGTTTCGTCAGGACTTCTCAGCTGGGCGGGCTTTTTGGGCTGCACGGCGTATTTCGCCTGTCCGCAGGGCGGGTTGAAGGGGTTCTTTATCTCTGCCTGCACGCTGATGAGCGGCGTCGCCTGGGCGATGATCATTATCCATGGCAGTGCGCTGGCACCGCATCTGGAAATCTTCGGCTATATGATGACCGGCGTGGTGGCATTTTTAATGTGCATCCAGGCGAAACATCTGCTGCTGTCGTTCGTCCCCGGAACCTTCATGGGCGCCTGTGCGACCTTCGCAGGGCAGGGTGACTGGCGTCTGGTCGTGCCTTCTCTGGCGCTGGGGCTGGTGTTTGGCTACGCGATGAAAAACAGCGGGCTGTGGCTGGCAGCACGGCGGGATAAGGCGAACAACGCGGCGGCGCTGAGCAAATAAAAAAGGCGAGACTGAGGTCTCGCCTTTTTAATGCGCTTTCTGTCAGGATTCCGGAGGCATTGACATCTCGCGGTATTTCACCAGAACATCGTTTTTCACTTCATTCTTGTTTTGCAGATCCCATAAGCCACGATCGATACCGTCGTTAATCAGGAAGATAACCCCAGTTTCGATAGCCGACATCAGGCAGAGCATCACCGGCTCGTTAGAGGTATAGCCGATTTCGCCTTCCAGCAGTCGTTGGTAGTCGATGAAACGGAACACCCCAGCCTGCACTTCATACGAGAGAATCGTTTTACTGGTTGTCACTGAAGAGAGGATCTCGCCGGTACTGACGTTGACCACGCGCAGGTTCACCGCAATCTGGTCAAGCTGGTACTGCGTATCACCGCCGATCCCGAAGTAACGCGCCCCCACACCGCCCGACTTGACGTTACTTTCGTAACCGATAATCGACCCTTCAACCATGACGTTAGCCGCCGTGAGTGAATGCAGTGGAATACGGTTGTTCATTGCCACGGTACCGTTATCCTGCGCGGCACGAATAATTTTGCGTTCGTTGAGCAGGTTTTGCAGTCCCTGACGCTCCAGAGGAATAAACCAGCGAGAGTCCTTTAACGCGGTGACCAGCATTGCGGTGGCGCTCTGCGGGACAGCTGTCGAGAAGTTACTTGCCGGATAAGGTTTAAACTGTCCAGTTTCGTCCTGGATATTATAAACCGACACATAAATCTTACCGGTAGGCAGCGGAAGTTTCGTGAGATCGCGATAACTCTGCGCCCGTGGCATTAATGTCGGTTTCGCGGCTTCTTTTGGCGGAGCAGTTAAACAACCGCTCAATAAGCACACTGCAATAAGGATGAGAAAGCGCTGCATGATTATTGTCCTTATCTCGACATTATTTAAAAGTCGGTAGAATTATTTTGCAAGCCGGAAACCTGAATGGTGGATGTTTTCCCCGTTTTCCGGTCCGTCACGTTCAACTGCAATTGCCCGTCAGTGTTAGCGATGTCTACAATGAACTCGCTGGTGACCATTCGACCGGGTTTACCCGTGTTGATATTGGTTAACAGCCCGCCCAGAACCTGGGACTGGATGGCCTGAGTAAAGTTATCCAGCGCGCTTGGCGTTTCAATACCAAAGTCGTCGTCCATGCTTGGGTCTTTATAAGAGTTTTGCGCCTGAGCACCATTTAAAAGGTAAGCGCCGTTATTTGGATTACCACCAAAGTTTGGATTACGAAACTGGAACGTCATATTTCCGGCCCAACTTAATGATGGAATAAGCACTAGAGCAATAACTGCATATACAACACGCATGAATGCCTCCGAATTAAAACTCGTCTTGCGCTAAATCGCCGGTACCCAGCAGAGCCTTATCAATCTGCAGACGATTTATTGCTTCTTCGGTTTGAGCCAGAGCAAAGACCACGTTTTGATCAAGGTCTTGTTTCGTGGGATATAAAAAAGTCTGGAAAATAACGTCCTGATTTACCGTTATTGTGATCCAACTTCCCCAACGTGCACTGGGCCGTTCGTTGATCGTTAAATTACCTGGATAAGTACTTTCCCATTTGTCGCTGAACGCTCGGTAAAAAGCATGCCCGACAGATGAGACTGTGTGGTCAGTTAACAATCCAGGGATCTCCACCTCAACTGCATGAAGATTCCCGGCGGCAAGCCAGATACCTGCCGCGGCAATCCATCTCATCGTGCGTTTCATACTGTTAACGCCTGAGGTTATCATTCGCCCATGAAACCGCCTGAGTCCGGTTTTTAACAGCTATCTTCTTGAAAAGATTATAAAGATGGGTCTTAACCGTATTTTCACTGATAAATAACGAACGGGCGATTTCAATATTTGAAGCTCCGATGCGTAATTTATTCAGAATTTCTTTTTCGCGATGGGTCAGCAAAGCAGACTCTGAACTGTTGTAGCGATAATTTCCGGAATGGGTGATGAGATAACTGGCCAGTTTCTGCGAAAAGTAGCATTCACCGCGCAGAACCCCTTGCAGTCCCTCCACCACGCGTGCCTCATCCTCATTGGCGTAAAAGACGCCGTTAATATGCGGCCAGCTTTCTATATCCCGGAATGGATACTCTTCTGGAGTATTCAATAACAACACGCGGATGTTATTGTTTTTTCTGCTTAAAATATCCTGCCAGTATTGGATAAGTTTTTTATCCGCTTCCATCATATCGAAAAGAATAATGCTGCCAGGCGCTATATCATCGAAAGAGCGTTGAATGCTATGCAATTTTCCGCTCAATGTCAGACTATGCTTTAAATGCTGTAATAACGCTGTAGCCTGTAAAGAAGGTTTGGTGACCAACAATAATGTCTGACCATGCAAGGTATGGACTTCATTAAACATGATGAAACCCCTTTTTGGGACACCTGCCAGTTGCCCCCGATATATTTCGGGGGCTCCAGAAGCACTGACAGATGTGGCACTGCTGTGTGAAGAAGAGAAACCATACCCCTCATAAGGGAGGGAAAATATTTTAAGATAATGCTGAACTTCTGATTTCAATCTAGCCATTACGTTTTTTAAAGCAAGTGTTAAACGTGTAACAAGATGTAAAATTCAATATTACTTTGTAAAAAACAACTTCCCGAATTGCTTAGATTTCAGCATAAAGTTGTACATGTTGTTATTGATGCACACATTTAAAAAATCATACAAATTATATTAATTCATTGTTTTTGTTGGGTAATATATTTTGTCAATTATTGTACGGAAGGTATGAGCGTCGCCAAAAAGCTAAGCCTATTTTTACACTGTGTAAACGTCTTAAGAAATCAGGTGCGTTGTCACAGAGTTAGCGATATATCGGTCAAACGGGCCTGGAGGGCAGGCGAAACGGCAAGTCAGTGCTTTTCCTGCTATTCATTTCTGAATTTTACATTTGCCTTTTTTTAACTCCCTGAAAAGTCACCAACCCCAACAGCTGTTTTATTTTATTTAATACTTTGGGGTGACCATAGGAATAAAAATACAACTGGCGGGTGAGATATTTAAATTGTTTCGGCAGACATACTCTTCATCGTAACGCCGGGTTAACAAAATATTCAGCGTTGTTAACACAGGTTATTTATTTCCACCAGGTCCAGGGTGACAACATGAAGAACAAGCTGTTATTGATGTTTGCATTACTGGGTGCACCTGGCGTCGTTTTCGCAACCAATGATTTGGCAGCTTCAGAATACAATTTCGCGGTTAATGAATTGAGTAAATCTTCATATAACCAGTCCGCCATCGTTGGGCAATACGGTGTGAATAATAGCACCAATGTTCGTCAGGATGGATCGAAATTGCTGTCTGTCGTATCACAGGAAGGCGGAAACAACCGTGCGAACATCGATCAATCAGGCAGTTATAACCTTGCCTATATTGATCAGACGGGCAACGGGAACAATGCGAGTATTAAACAAGGTGCATTTGGTAATACCGCGATGATTATTCAGAAAGGTTCTGGTAACAAAGCGAATATTACTCAGTACGGTACTCAAAAAACGGCAGTTGTAGTGCAGAGACAGTCGCAGATGGCAATTCGCGTTATCCAACGCTAGCTATTTAGTGATGAGTTAAATCAATCCGATGGGGGCTTTACGATGAAACTTTTAAAAGTGGCAGTAATTGCAGCAATCGTAGTTTCTGGCAGCGCAATGGCGGGTTCGATTCCTCAATGGGGTGGTAACCACGGTAATAATAATGGTCCAGATGAAAAGCTGACCGTTTATCAATACGGTGGTAATAACCTCGTTAACTCCTTGCAAAGTGATGCACGTGATTCAACCATTGACGTCAGACAGCATGGCTTCGGCAACACGGCTGATCTCTCTCAGGGCGCAGATGACAGCACCATCGATCTGAATCAACGTGGCTTTGGTAACTCCGCTACTGTAAGCCAGTGGACCGGTAAAGACCTGAGTGTTGATGTATCGCAGTCTGGTGGCCGTAACGCGGTAGACATTCGTCAAACCGCAAACGGCTCTGAAGCGAACATCACCCAGGTTGGCTTCGGTAACCGAGTTAACGCTGGCCAGTACTAAGGCTACGTTGTTCGATAAAAAACAGGGCCTGTGCCCTGTTTTTTTTTGGGAGAAGATAATGAATACGCTTTTACTGCTTGCGGCGCTCACCAGCCAGATTACCTTCCAGACCGCCACCGAAGGCGAAATGTTGACCATTATTCCCCAGGTGACCGTGACCGAACCGTGCCTGTGTCAGGTGCAGATTGTCACCACACGCACCGGACCGGGTGGGCAGAGCAACTCGAGCCAGCGCAATACCCTCTCGTTACCGGCCAATAAAACCATCAATCTCTCGCGCATGACCCTCAATTCCGGGCCCAATGACAGGATCAACGTTATTGTAACGGTGTCGGACGGCAAATCTCTACATATCACACAGCAGTGGCCACCATCAAAAACCTGATGTGGAAAACATTCATAAGATCAATGTGTTGAATGATGTAGCAAAAGTGTTAACGCGTAGCTATGCTGTTATTACTGGCATCAACGATGCTCGTCGGCACTGATATAAGATGCGTGCTGTTTAATCATCAGGGAAGATTATTACTAAGGATCACGCTGATGGTTGTTTCCGCCGTAAAATGGGCTGCGGGTCTTGCCCTGATTAGTGTTGTTACACTACTACCTGCATTTGGTGCCACCTCGTCGCAGACGGGGACGATTCATTTTTATGGCCAAATTGTTGAAGCCCCGTGCATCATCTCTCCGGAAGCCGGCACGATTGCGGTTTCCTGCCCGCAGGATAAAAACATGCTAACCCGACGGGTAAGCTATACCCAGGCGTTGGATAGCGCCGCGGTCTTCCCGGAACGCGCTGCAATAAGCATGACCTGGATTAACCCGGAGAAATCCCTCGGTATCGTGCAGGTAGATTACCGCTAAAACAGGCCTCTCCTGCCACGGCGGGAGAGGATTTCTAATTTGCATGCTTTCACAAGCCCCTCTCTGCGATACACTTAAGAAAAAACAGCAGGCAGAGGTTATCTATGTTATCTCGCATTGAAGTCTTTCAGGGTGATATCACCACGCTGCACGTCGATGTGCTGGTCAATGCAGCAAATCCCTCGTTGATGGGCGGCGGCGGCGTGGATGGCGCGATCCACCGGGCGGCCGGTCCTGCTCTGCTGGAGGCCTGCAAGCTGGTACGCCAGCAGCAGGGAGAGTGTGCTCCTGGACAGGCGGTGATTACCCTGGCAGGAGATTTACCGGCCAAAGCGGTGATCCACACTGTTGGTCCGGTCTGGCAGGGCGGCGACCATCACGAAGCACGCATTCTCGAAGATGCCTATCGTAACTGCCTCAATCTGGCGGCGGCCAATGGCTACAAGACTCTGGCGTTCCCGGCCATCAGCACCGGGGTATACGGTTTTCCACGCGTCGCGGCGGCCGAGATCGCTGTGAACACGGTTTCAGACTATCTCACCCGCAAGTCTCTGCCGGAGCGGGTATACTTTGTCTGTTATGATGAAGAAAATACCCGGCTTTACCAGCGACTGCTTACCCAACGAGGACAGGAAACCGACGCATAACACGCGACTGGGGCGTGCCATTGCGCCGGTCAGTTCTGCACATCCGGGTCTGTGTGGCATTCTCCCCCTTGATAACAGTCTGGATGCCTTCGCCTGCCGCTACCGGCTGGCGGAGATGGCGGAAAAAACGCTCGACGTTCAGTACTACATCTGGGAAGACGATATGTCCGGGCGGCTGTTGTTCTCCGTGTTACTGTCTGCCGCCACGCGTGGCGTGCGGGTGCGCCTGCTGCTGGATGACAACAACACCCAGGGACTGGATGCGATCCTGCGTCTGCTTGATGCCCATCCCAATATTGCGGTTCGCCTGTTTAATCCCTTTTCATTTCGCACCCTGCGCGCACTAGGATATCTCACCGATTTTGCCCGGCTGAATCGCCGGATGCACAACAAAAGCTATACCGTCGATGGGGAAGTGACCATTATTGGTGGCCGAAACGTCGGTGATGCTTATTTTGGCGCCGGTGAGGAGCCGCTGTTTTCCGATCTGGATGTGATGGCCTCCGGCCCGGTAGTGCAGGACGTTGCCGACGATTTTGAACGTTACTGGAACTGCGCCTCGGTCTCCACGCTCCGGCAGGTGCTGGAACTGTCAGAGGCCGAAATAAAGCAAAAAATCGACCCGCCGGATGACTGGTATCAGGACGAGATTACCCGTCGTTACCTGGATAAACTGCAGTCCAGCGAATTTATTACCCATCTCGAGGCGGGAACGCTGCCGCTTATCTGGGCCAAAACCCGGCTACTCAGTGACGATCCGCGAAAAGGGCAGGGCAGAGCAAAGCGCCACTCCCTGCTGCCCCAGCGTCTGCTGGATGTGATGGGCTCCCCGGTGCAGCAAATCGACATCATCTCGTCCTATTTTGTCCCGACCCGCGCGGGCGTGGCGCTGCTGCTGCAAATGGTGCGCAAGGGCGTCAAGGTCGCAATCCTCACCAATTCACTGGCTGCTAACGACGTCGCCGTGGTGCACGCTGGCTACGCCCGATGGCGAAAGAAGCTGTTGCGTCATGGGATCGAATTGTACGAGCTAAAACCGACGCAGGAAGGTGTCCCGGTGGTGCACGACCGCGGGATCACCGGGAACTCTGGCTCCAGCCTGCATGCGAAAACGTTCAGTATCGATGGCGAGAAAGTATTTATCGGTTCCCTTAATTTTGATCCCCGTTCAACGATGCTCAATACCGAGATGGGCTTTGTGATTGAAAGCGAAGCGTTAGCAAAACTGATCCACACCCGTTTTGTGCGCAGCCAGCGGCAGGAAGCCTGGCAACTGCGGCTGGACAGATTTGGCCGGCTGAACTGGGTTGAGCACAAGGAGGGGCAAGAGGTCGTTCTGAAGAAAGAGCCAAAGACCCGCTTCTGGCAGCGGGTGCTGGTGCGGCTTACGTATTGGCTGCCGGTGGAGTGGCTGCTGTAAACGCGGTGCCGGTGCAGTGACCGGCGCACGGCGCGTTAGCTGGCAGGCTGCTGACTCTTATCGACTTTAGTCGCCGGTTTACCGGAAAACAGGAACCGTAGCAGCGGAATGCGCAGATGAATTTCGTACAGCGCAATCGCAATGCCCACCACAAATATTAACCCGGCGGTAAAGCCCAGCAGGTTTGAACTGATATGTGGCGTGATAAAGGCCCCGAAGAACAGCGTCAGCGGGTGGTGTACCAGATAAATAAACAGGGATGCATTCACGAAATAGGTCACGCGTGCCGATTTAAAATTCAGCAGACGATGCCCCAGAGAGAAGACCACGTTAACCATCCACAGGCCCAGCAGCATGGTGATCACGCTTTCAGTTTCGTACATCCAGGCATCGCCGCTGCCATACCGCTGATTCAGCAGATAGGCGATAAACGCCAGTCCCGCCCCGAGAGTACAGCCGCGTGACGGCGTGGTGAACAGGGTTTTCAGCTGCGGATGAACAAAAGCCAGCGCGCCAAGGATAAAGAAAGGCAAATAGTAGAGGGTCTGCATCACCACAAAGTTAAACAGCCCGTCGCTCAGTATCGGCGGATAAACCATAAACAGCGTGCGGCGAAGCCCGGCGTAGGCAATGCCCACCAGTAAAAACAGCACCGAGAGTTTGCCGTAAGTCATATTGGCAAAAAAGGTCTCTGAACGGGTGCTCAGGTGGCGGCGCATGCGGCTGAACAACCACAGGCTGAGGGTAGTCATCACCACCAGCACCAGCAGAAACCATAGGTGCGACACCAGTTCCCAGGCAAGCGTGTTGTATTTTTCGTACAGCGACAGGTTTTGCCAGTTATCCGCTTTACCTTTCACATACTGCAGCATGATGAACTGCGGCAGCGTCAGCAGGGGAATGGCGGTGAGCATCGGGATGCCGACCCGTTCGACGCGCACTTTCCACCAGCGTTTCAACGGATAGCGCAAGAACAGCATGTAGGAAAAGTAGCCGGAAATAACGAAAAAGACCTGCATGCGGAATGAGTGGATAAAATCGTTAAACAGCGTCAGCCACCACGAGGACTCGGTGCTATTGACGTGCCAGACGTGGCTCGAATAGATCAAGGAGATGTGAAACGGGATCCCCAGCAGCATGAGCCAGGCCCGAATAGAATCAAGGAAATATTCGCGTTGTGCAGGTATGGTACTCATATAACGTTGTGCATTCTCAGACTTTTCGTCTTATCCATAAGACCAATAGTGTTTACATTCGGAGCCAACCCTACACGAAGTCCGACACACTGTCTCCAGGATAAGCACGCAAAGTGAATACGGGTTGCTTTCACTTGCTTAATCCATGAGCCAGCGCGCTTAACAAAGCGGTGATTATGTTGTCGGATTACCTGATTTTCCATTAAAATGGATCGGATCGATATAAGCACACAAAGGGGGAAGTGCTTACTTATTATGAAACATAAACTACAAATGATGAAAATGCCTTGGTTAGGGGCAGCAGTATTGTTGTCTCTGTATACCTCATCGGCCTGGTCTTTTAACATCGACGACGTCGCAAAACAGGCGAAAACGATGGCAGGCAAGAGCTACGAGGCACCAAAAAGTAACTTGCCCTCCGTTTTCCGTGATATGAAATATGCGGACTATCAGCAGATCCAGTTTAATCACGATAAAGCTTACTGGAACAAAATCAAAACCCCGTTCAAGCTTGAGTTTTATCATCAGGGGATGTACTTCGACACGCCGGTCACCATCAATGAAGTGACCTCCACCGCGGTACGCAAAATTAAGTACAGCCCGGATTACTTTAATTTCGGTGACGTACAGCACGATAAAGACACCGTCAAAGATCTCGGTTTCGCGGGCTTCAAAGTCCTCTATCCCATCAACAGTAAAGATAAGAACGACGAAATTGTCAGCATGTTGGGGGCGAGCTATTTCCGCGTCATCGGTGGCGGCCAGGTGTACGGTCTTTCTGCCCGTGGTCTGGCGATCGATACCGCGCTGCCTTCCGGGGAAGAGTTCCCGCGTTTTCGTGAGTTTTGGGTTGAACGTCCAAAACCCACCGACAAACGTCTGACTATCTATGCGCTACTGGACTCACCGCGTGCCACCGGCGCGTATCGTTTTGTGATCATTCCGGGCCGCGACACCGTGGTTGACGTGCAGTCTAAAGTCTACCTGCGCGATAAAGTCGGCAAGCTGGGCGTTGCCCCGCTGACCAGTATGTTCCTGTTTGGGCCTAACCAGCCTTCGTCGGTCTCTAACTTCCGTCCGGAGCTGCATGACTCTAACGGTCTGTCGATCCTGGCCGGTAACGGCGAGTGGATCTGGCGTCCGCTGAACAACCCGAAACACCTGGCGGTAAGCAGCTTTAGCATGGAGAACCCGCAGGGGTTTGGTCTGCTGCAGCGTGGTCGTCAGTTCTCCCGCTTTGAAGATCTGGACGATCGTTACGATCTGCGCCCAAGCGCCTGGATCACCCCGAAAGGCGAGTGGGGCAAAGGGAAAGTTGAGCTGGTAGAAATCCCAACCAACGATGAGACCAATGACAACATCGTCGCCTACTGGACGCCGGATCAGCTGCCGGAAGCCGGGAAAGAGATGAACTTCAACTACTCCATCACTATGAGCCGCGATGAAGACAAGCTGCACGCCCCTGAGAGCGCTTACGTCACCCAGACGCGCCGCTCCACCGGGGATGTGAAACAGTCGAATCTGATCCGTCAGCCTGATGGCACCATCGCCTTTGTGGTTGATTTCTCCGGCCAGGAGATGAAAAAACTGGCACCGGAGACCCCTGTCACCGCCCAGACGAGCATTGGCGACAATGGTGAAATCGTTGAAAACACTGTGCGCTACAACCCGGTCACTAAAGGCTGGCGTTTAACGCTGCGTGTAAAAGTCAAAGATGCCAAACAGCCGACTGAGATGCGAGCCGCGCTGGTGAACGTTGACCAGCCGCTGAGTGAAACCTGGAGCTATCAGCTACCTGCCAATGAATAAGACAACTGAATATATCGATGCCATGCCGCTGAGCGATATCGAGAAGGCGGCCCTGCCGAAGGGGGATCTCAGCGCGGTTCATACCGCGCTGGATGCTGACCATCATCCGTTTACCCGCGATGATGACACCCCGCTGGGCTCTGTAAAGAGCCGTCTCGAGCAGGCCTGGCCCGATTCGCTGGCTGAAGGTCAGTTGATTCGCGATGATGAAGGTCGTGCCCAGCTTCAGGCGATGCCGAAAGCGACGCGCTCTTCGATGTTCCCCGATCCCTGGCGCACCAACCCGGTGGGCCGTTTCTGGGATCGTCTTCGCGGTCGTGACGTCACTCCGCGCTATCTCTCCCGTCTGACCAAAGAGCAGCAGGCAAACGAGGAAAAATGGCGTACCGTCGGCAGTATTCGACGCTATATCCTGCTGCTGCTGACCATCGCGCAGACCGTCGTCGCCACCTGGTACATGAAGACCATTCTGCCGTACCAGGGCTGGGCGCTGATCAATCCGGCCGATATGTTTGGCCAGGATCTGCTGGTCTCGTTTATGCAGCTGCTGCCGTATATTTTACAAAGCGGCATTCTTCTGCTGTTTGCCATTCTCTTCTGCTGGGTGTCGGCCGGTTTCTGGACCGCGCTGATGGGCTTCCTGCAGCTGTTGATTGGCCGGGATAAGTACAGTATCTCCGCGTCGACGGTGGGGGATGAAGCACTCAATCCCGAACACCGTACCGCGCTGATTATGCCTATCTGTAACGAAGACGTGGATCGCGTTTTCGCGGGCCTGCGCGCCACCTGGGAGTCGGTAAAAGCGACCGGGAACGGCGCACATTTCGACGTCTACATCCTGAGTGACAGCTACAACCCCGATATTTGCGTGGCTGAGCAGAAAGCGTGGATGGAGCTGATCGCTGAAGTGCAGGGCGAAGGGCAGATTTTCTATCGCCGCCGCCGCCGCCGCGTGAAGCGTAAAAGTGGCAACATCGATGACTTCTGTCGTCGCTGGGGCAACCAGTACAGCTATATGGTGGTGCTGGACGCCGACTCCGTGATGACCGGCGACTGTCTGACCGGGCTGGTGCGTCTGATGGAAGCCAACCCGAATGCCGGGATCATCCAGTCCTCGCCGAAGGCGTCGGGCATGGATACTCTGTATGCGCGTTGCCAGCAGTTTGCTACCCGCGTATACGGGCCGCTGTTTACTGCGGGCCTGCACTTCTGGCAGTTGGGCGAGTCCCACTACTGGGGACACAACGCCATCATCCGCGTGCAGCCGTTCATAGAGCACTGTGCGCTGGCCCCGCTGCCGGGCGAAGGCTCGTTTGCCGGTTCGATTCTGTCGCATGACTTCGTAGAAGCGGCGCTGATGCGTCGTGCCGGTTGGGGGGTGTGGATTGCCTACGACCTGCCGGGCTCCTATGAAGAGCTGCCGCCGAACCTTCTGGATGAGCTGAAGCGCGACCGTCGCTGGTGTCACGGTAACCTGATGAACTTCCGCCTGTTCCTGGTGAAAGGTATGCACCCGGTACACCGTGCGGTGTTCCTGACCGGCGTAATGTCCTATCTCTCCGCGCCGCTGTGGTTTATGTTCCTCGCCCTGTCGACCGCGCTGCAGGTGGTGCATGCGCTGACTGAGCCGCAGTACTTCCTGCAACCGCGCCAGCTGTTCCCGGTGTGGCCGCAGTGGCGTCCGGAGCTGGCGATTGCGCTGTTTGCTTCTACGATGGTGCTGCTGTTCCTGCCGAAGCTGCTCAGTATCATTTTGATCTGGTGCAAAGGCTCGAAAGAGTTCGGCGGTTTCTTCCGCGTGACGCTCTCTCTGCTGCTTGAAGTGCTGTTCTCGGTTCTGCTGGCACCGGTGCGTATGCTGTTCCACACCGTCTTCGTGGTCAGCGCGTTCCTCGGTTGGGAAGTGGTCTGGAACTCTCCGCAGCGTGACGATGACTCCACCCCGTGGAGCGAAGCCTTTATGCGCCACGGCTCGCAGATGCTGCTTGGTCTGGTGTGGGCTGTCGGCATGGCCTGGCTGGATCTGCGCTTCCTGTTCTGGCTGGCACCGATCGTCTTCTCGCTTATCCTGTCGCCGTTCGTGTCGGTGTTCTCCAGCCGTTCAACGCTGGGCTTGCGTACCAAACGCTGGAAGCTGTTCCTGATCCCGGAAGAGTACTCCCCGCCGCAGGTGCTGGTGGATACCGACAAGTATCTGGAGCTGAACCGCAGCCGTTCGCTGGAGGATGGATTTATGCACGCGGTGTTTAACCCGTCATTCAACGCCCTGGCAACCGCGATGGCAACGGCCCGCCACCGTGCCAGTAACGTGCTGGAGATTGCCCGCGATCGTCACGTGGAACAGGCTCTGAACGAGACGCCTGAGAAGTTGAACCGCGATCGTCGTCTGGTGCTGCTGAGCGACCCGGTCACGCTGTCACGTCTGCATTACCGCGTGTGGTCCGCCCCGGAGAAATACTCCTCCTGGGTAAACCACTACCAGACGCTGAAGATGAACCCGCTGGCGCTGAAGGTTAAATAGCCCCACCGGCAAATAAATACCGGCTCTTGAGCCGGTATTTTTTTATATTGAGGAAGGAATGAGAATACTCATTGTTATCATGATGGCGTTACTGCTGAGCGGCTGCGGCAGTATCATCAGCCGTGCCGTACCCGGACAGGGGCACGGCAATCAATATTATCCCGGCGTGCAATGGGATGTTCGCGACTCCGCCTGGCGCTATCTGACTGTGCTCGATCTGCCGTTTTCGCTGGTCTTCGATACGCTGCTGCTGCCGATAGACGCGCAGCATGGGCCTTATGAGTAACTAGCGCTCGTCCCACTCATCTGCTGCGGCTCGCCCCTCTTCGGTATCCAGCGGCGGTTCAAGCTGAAATTCACCCTCATCCCATTCATGCAGGGTGTTTTCTTCCAGCCACTCCTGACGCAGCTCAATTTCGTCAAAGTCATCATCAAAAACGGCCTGCGCCGCGGCGCCACTGAGTATCGGCAGACATTCGCCGTCTTCGCCCTCGTCGGCAAAGAATTCGGCCTGCCACATTATGTCGCCGTCCTGCAGGACATACTTTTGTATATTGAGTTGCTCAATATTCGCGTCCGTTTCCTCTACGCCGGTATTGTTGGCGAGGAACTCTTCGCGAGCGGCATCAATAGCCTCTTCCAGCGTGGCATACATAGTCATTAGCGTCTCCCTGTGATTTGACGAAGTATTCAGGGAAAGAATAGCTGATTCTCACTGTTTGCAAGTATGAATGCGGCGAAAGCCGTCACGGAGTTGTCTTAATCTGGTGCCGACTGCGGCTGACGGACTGCCCGCGACAGGCTGAGCCAGGAATAGAACACGTTGAACAGCACCACGCCGGCGGTAACGATAAACACCGTCCGGAAACCAAAGCTGGCAGCAATCCCCGATCCCAGCAGCGGGCCAGTGACGTTGCCAATATCGCGAAACGACTGGTTATAGCTGAAGATGCGCCCGGCGATCTCCCGAGTGGAGTTGTACACCAGCAGCGTCTGGACGGCAGGCAGCAGGGCACCATCGGCCGCGCCGAGTAAGAAGCGCAATACCCCGAGCTGCCACGGCGTTTGCACCAGCGACATCGGAATCAACAGCAACACGGAGAACACCAGGGCGACGATCAGGATCCGCTCCGGGCCAATACGATCGCCCAGTTTCCCCAGTCGAGGGGCGCTGAGCAGCGCGGCCACGCCCGGCACGGAGGCGATCATCCCGCTGATAAACGCGATATTGCCGACGTTGCCTGCCAGGTCGCGCACGTACAACGTCAGGATCGGCGCAATCGAGCCGGTCGCCACCTGAATAATCAGAGTCGTGACAAACAGGCTTAACACCAGTTTGGGGTTTTTCAGCGAGGCGAAAACCTGCCTGGCATGCAGCATCTCTTTTTTAGCAACCGGGGTAAAATTCTCCCGGATGCAGAACCAGGTCAGCAGGAAGCAGACAAACAGCACCACGGCGGTAATAAAGAACACCGGGCGCAGACCGTAGCTGTCGGCCAGCAGCCCGCCTGCCAGCGGGCCGAGCAGCGCACCGCTCACCGCACCGGTTGACAGCGTCCCCAGCGCCCAGCCGCTTTTATGGCGCGGGATCTGCGTGGCGATCAGCGCGTTGGCGTTGGGTACAAACCCGCCCAGCAGCCCCAGCACCGCGCGCAAAATAAGAAATTGCCAGATGTTTTGCGCCATCCCCATCAGCAGCATGATGATCGCCATCCCCAGCGCTGAGCGCAGCAGCATGATTTTGCGCCCCTTGCGATCCGCCAGTCCGCCCCAGAAGGGGGAGGCAATGGCTGAGAAGAGAAAGGTGATGCTAAACACCAGCCCCGACCACATGTTCAGCGCGCTATGACCGCTGACGCCAAGCTGCTCGACGTACAGGGGGAGAAAAGGCATCACCAGGCTAAAGGCGGCACCGGTGAGAAAGCAGCCCAGCCAGACAACCGTCAGGTTACGTTTCCAGTTTATTGGCGTTTCTGAGGATGACATAACAATCCGCGTTCTGATGCGCGACGGCATCATTATGAATGAAGGTAGTAAGCCTGCTAATTATGCGCCTGGGTGATGATTGCTGCAATGGCAGAGGAGGTTAAAAACAGAAAGTAAACTGCGGCCACCGGGGCCGCAGGGGGGATTAATAGCGGGAAGGGACGCCTTCCGGGCGGGTTTTAAAGCGGCGATGCAGCCACATGTACTGCTCGGGTGCCATCAGGATGCATTTTTCGATGATGTCATTCATCCAGGCCGCGGTGGTTTTGGCGTCGTCCAGCGGAGGCGAACACTCCGGCTCCAGCATCATCAGCTCGTAGCCTTTGCCGTTGGCTTTACGGCGCGGGACAAACGGCACAATTGCCGCACTCGACAGCCGCGCCAGGGTCCAGGTGCCGCTGGTGGTGGCGGCATCGTCAACGGCAAAAAACGGCACGAAGACGCTGGCTGTTGGGCCGTAGTCATGGTCAGGCGCATACCAGATCACTTCCCCGGATTTCAGCGCGCGGATCATCCCCTTCAGATCCTTACGATCGATCATGCTCTTGTTGGAACGCATCCGGCCTCGGGTCTGCAGCCAGTCGATCACCGGGTTGTCGTTCGGACGATAGACGCCGATACCGGGTGCCTGCATGCCGAACATGCGCGCGCCAATCTCGAGGGTCAGAAAATGAATCCCGATCAGCAGTACGCCAGTATTTTCCGCCTGCAGGGTGTGTACCGGCTCCATGCCAGCGCCGGTAACCTCCATCCAGCGGCTCATGCGTTTGTCTGACCAGAACCACGCCATCCCCGTTTCCATCAGTCCCATCCCGACCGATTCAAAATTTTTGTCCACCAGGGCTTCGCGCTCTTGCTCGCTCATCTGCGGAAAGCAGAGTTCCAGATTGCGCCGGGCGATCCGGGTGCGACGGGTCATAAAACGCATGGCCAGGTGACCAAGACCGCAGCCCAGACGATAAATCACCGGGTAGGGGAGTTGCACCAGTAACCATAATAAACCGATGCCAGCCCAGGTAAACCAGTGACGTGGATGCAGCAGCGCAATGGAGAATTTAGGTAAATGGGTCATACCGTTCCTTTTTTTATTCTGTCCTGTTGTCAGATTGTCGCATTTTTCGATTCATAACCAAAACTCATCGCGACGGAATGCTTATCAATGCGGCAAATGTTATGAGCCGATCACGCTAGAGAAAGAAATGTAGCGCAAAATGAGGGGATGTAAATTCTCAATCTTTGCTATATCATCCCGCCCGATTTTCATTATCCAACGATTGCAGGAACCGTACACCATGCCAGTGTTACACAACCGCATTTCGAACGAAGAGTTAAAAGCGCGCATGCTGGCCGAAACCGAGCCGCGCACCACAATCTCGTTCTATAAATATTTTACCATCGTTAATCCGCAGCAGACCCGCGACGCGCTGTATAAAGCTTTAACCGAGCTGAATGTTTTCGGACGCATTTATCTGGCGCATGAGGGTATCAACGCCCAAATCAGCGTTCCGGCCAGTCAGGTCGATGCGTTGCGTACCTTCCTGTACGGCTTTGACCCAGCCCTGAACGGCCTGCGGATGAACATTGCCCTGGACGATGACGGTAAGTCATTCTGGGTGTTGCGCCTGAAAGTGCGGGAACGCATTGTGGCTGACGGTATCGACGACCCGACGTTTGATGCCAGCGACGTGGGTGATTACCTGAAAGCGGCAGAAGTGAATGCCATGCTTGACGATCCCGACGCCGTGTTTATCGATATGCGTAACCACTACGAATACGAAGTGGGCCATTTCGAAAACGCGCTGGAAATCCCGGCCGATACCTTCCGCGAGCAGTTACCGAAAGCGGTCGAAATGATGCAGGAACATAAAGACAAGAAGATTGTGATGTACTGCACCGGCGGGATTCGCTGCGAAAAAGCCAGCGCCTTTATGAAGCATAACGGCTTTAATAAGGTGTGGCATATCGAGGGTGGGATCATTGAGTATGCCCGTCGCGCGCGCGATCAGGGGCTGCCGGTGCGCTTTATCGGCAAGAACTTTGTCTTTGATGAGCGGATGGGCGAGCGTATCTCTGAGGACGTGATCTCAAACTGCCACCAGTGCGGCACTGCCTGCGATACGCACACCAACTGCAAAAATGACGGCTGTCATCTGCTGTTTATTCAGTGCCCGGCCTGCGCGGAGAAGTTCCAGGGCTGCTGTAGCGAACTCTGTAGCGAGGAGAGCGTTCTGCCTGAAGAGGAGCAGCGTCGTCGCCGTGCCGGACGCGAGAATGGCAATAAGATCTTTAATAAGTCGCGGGGGCGTCTGAACACCCGTCTGGGTATTCCGGATCCGGAATAAGCGTCCAGCCTTGCCCGGTCACGCCATGCTGACCGGGCGAGGAAATTACTTCTGCTGCACCCCTTCTACAGAGATAATCAGCTCAACATCCTGAGATGCCGGACCCAAATCGGTGGTGATATTAAAATCTTTCAGGTGAATTTTACCCGTCGCTTCAAAGCCCGCACGTTTTCCGCCCCACGGATCGTCACCCTGACCGATCAGTTTTGCATCCAGAGTCACCGGTTTGGTTACGCCGTTAAGCGTCAGGTTGCCGGTGATATCCAGACCATCACCGTCTTTCTTCACTTCAGTTGAGGTGAAGGTCGCCTGCGGGAATTTCGCCACGTTGAGGAACTCTGCGCTGCGCAGGTGCTTATCGCGCTCGGCGTGGTTGGTGTCCAGGCTGTTGGTATTCAGGGTCACATTGACCTTGTCGGCCGCCGGGTTCTTTTCATCGAAGGTAAAGGAACCGTCGAAGTCTTTAAAGGTGCCGTACAGCCAGCTGTAGCCCAGATGCTGAATGCGGAAATTGACAAAGGCGTGCTGACCTTGCTTATCAATTTTGTAATCAGCCGCGACGGCTGAACCGGTGGCGAACAGCAGAGAGGCGACGGTTAATCCCAGCAGGCGTTTTTTCATTTTATGCTCCAGAGTCAGGTGACGCTTTGCCCAACATACGTGTCAGGGTGGCATCTTTATCAATAAAGTGGTGTTTCATGGCCGCAAGGCCATGCAGTGCAGAGAGCGATACCACGCCCCACGCCAGCCACAGGTGGACTGAGCCGGCCAGATCGGCCTGCGTCCCGGCATCGGCCAGCAGGGCGGGCACATCAAACAGGCCAAAGACGCTGATAGGCTTTCCATCAGCCGTCGAAATCAGATAGCCGCTAATAAGGATCGCGAAAAGCACTGCATACAGGGTGAAATGGGCAACGGTGGCGCCGATGCGCGTCAGGCGCGTCTGGCTTTTTAGCGCCGGAGGCGGCGGAGAGACACGACGCCAGAGAAGGCGAACGACCAACGCCATCATCAGCACAAAGCCAATGCTTTTATGCAGCTCAGGGGCCTGGTGGTACCAGCCGTCGTAATAGCTCAGGGTGACCATCCATAATCCAAGGCCAAACATGGCATAGACCGCGATAGCCATCGCCCAGTGTAAACACATGGATATAACGCCATAGCGTGTAGGGGAATTACGCACCTGCATCATAAATACCGAAATTAAATAGTGAGGGCTCAAAATGGCGTGCTGAAAACATTATTGCAAATGATATTTAGTGATTTGGTTTTTTAATTTATTTAGAACAATATTTTTGAATGAAATGAGCTTTAAATTGTCAGGATGGCTGTTAAAGAAGTGTTGTTTCTGTTTGTAATGGCGGAGTGTGACCGTTTTATGATATTCAAATAATTTGCTTTGAAATTATAGTTATCTTGAGAATCGTCAGCTTTTGTCAATATTCTCTGTCAGGAGAATACAATGTAAGCGATATCGAGGAGCAACAGCACCACCGACAGCAGAATATAGAGCATCAGATGCTCGCGAATATTATTGACCAGATAATGAAAAATACGCTGCATAAGGGTTTCGACTGAGTGGTAAATACCAGGCTTCGGTAACCCGAAGCCTGACAGGATTAGCGACTAAAGCGCGACAGGGAGAAGGGCGTAAGATCAAACGCTGGGGTTTGGTCCTGAGCGAACTGCGCCGCAATCTCGCCCAGCACGCTGGCGAATTTAAAGCCATGACCGCTCAGACCGGTGATCAACAGCGTGTTGTCATAACCCGGGAGGGTATCAATGATGAAATCTTCATCCGGGGTGTTGTCGTAGGTGCATGCAGCACCGTGCAGCAGACCGCCAACGCCGGGCAAGATATTGCGCAGAAACGCAAAAGCTTCTGAGCCATCGCCAGGATACTCGCCAAACGGCTTACGCGCTTCCGGGGAGGCGATAACCTGCCCACCGTTGTGTTTGCCAATCTTGAGGGCATCTTTTTCCGACGGGAAGCCGTAGAACTGATTGCCGTCAGGCAGCTCACCGGTAAAGGCCGGGAAGCGGTTCTGGTGGCTGTAACGGCCGTCGGCCTGGAACCAGGAAAACACTTTGCGCACGGGCTGCACCGGCAGGCCAGGCACCAGCTGCGAAACCCAGGTTCCCGCGCTGACT
>NZ_JBOGBT010000022.1:0-2356 GCF_051656365.1 Silvania sp.
TAACGGCGTCTGGCACCAGAACGTCTTTGCCTATTACCTGTCGATTGCCTGCAACCACTGCGAAGATCCGGCCTGCACCAAAGTCTGCCCCAGCGGGGCGATGCACAAACGTGACGACGGTTTTGTGGTGGTAAACGAAAACGTCTGTATTGGCTGTCGTTACTGCCACATGGCCTGCCCGTACGGCGCGCCGCAGTACAACTCTGCCAAAGGCCATATGACCAAGTGCGATGGCTGCCATGATCGCGTGGCAGAGGGCAACAAACCGATTTGCGTAGAGTCCTGCCCGCTGCGGGCGCTGGACTTCGGCCCGATTGACGCGCTGCGCAAGAAGCACGGTCAGCTCGCCGCCGTGGCCCCGCTGCCGTCGGCGCACTTCACGAAGCCGAGTATCGTGATTAAACCCAATGCCAACAGCCGACCGACGGGTGACACCACCGGCTATCTGGCCAATCCAAAGGAGGTGTGAGATGGGAAGTGGATGGCATGAATGGCCGCTGGTCATCTTTACGGTATTTGGGCAGTGCGTCGCCGGCGCACTGATTGTCGCGGGCTTCGCCTGGTTGCGTGAAAACGACGCCCGGGGCAGACAGCGGATCGTGCGCAGCATGTTCTTCCTGTGGCTGGTGATGGGCATCGGGTTTGTTGCCTCGGTGCTGCATCTTGGCTCGCCGCTTCGCGCCTTTAACTCGCTCAATCGGGTGGGGGAATCCGGGCTGAGTAACGAAATTGCCGCCGGGTCACTGTTCTTCGCGGTCGGCGGATTCTGGTGGCTGGTGACGGTGCTCGGCAAAATGCCCGCCGCACTGGGCAAGATCTGGCTGGTAATGAGTATGGTGCTGGGGGTGGTCTTTGTCTGGGCGATGACCCGTGTGTATCAGATAGACACGGTCCCGACCTGGCACAATGGCTACACCACGCTGAGTTTCTTCCTGACGATGCTGCTCGGCGGCCCGCTGTTTGCCGCCCTGCTGATGCGCATAGCGAAAACGCCGTTTAAGGGGCGGGTGGCGGCGTGGGTGTCCGTCGTTGCGCTGGTGGCAAGCGTGGCGGCAGTCGTCCTGCAAACCCACTCTCTCGGGACGATCCACAGTTCCGTCCAGCAGGCTAACACCCTGGTGCCGGAGTATGGTTCCCTGCAGGTCTGGCGTATCATACTGCTGGCTGCCGGACTGGGCTGCTGGCAGTGCGCCCTGATGCGCCGCAAAGTCCCGACCCTGCAAGGGCTGGCCCTCGGTACGCTGCTGGTGGTAGCCGGGGAGCTGATTGGCCGTGGCGTGTTCTACGGTCTGCACATGACCACCGGTATGGCAATTGCCGGATAATCTGTCGCGCGGGGCAACCCGCGCCGTTCAAGGAATGCTGTAATGAATGATGTAGGCTCACGCGAATCTTTCGCTTTTAGCGCCCGGGTGTTAGGGGCGCTGTTTTATTATGCGCCGGACAGCGATCAGGCCGCACCGCTGGTCACGGCATTAACCCACAGCGACTGGACCAGGGACTGGCCGCTGCCTGACGCGCCGCTGCGTCCGCTCGCCGAGGCCTTTTCCCGGCCAGCCATTGAGCCGCTCAATGACGCCTGGCAGCGGCTGTTTATCGGCCCCTCGGCACTGCCCGCCCCGCCGTGGGGATCGGTGTGGTTGGATCGTGAAAGCGTACTGTTTGGCGATTCCACTCTGGCGCTGCGCCACTGGATGCGCGACAACGGCATCGTCTTTGAGATGACGCAGAACGAACCGGAAGATCACTTTGGTACCCTGCTGCTGCTGGCAGCCTGGCTGGCAGAAACTGGCCGTGACACCGAGCGCGACCAGCTGCTGGCCTGGCATTTGCTGCCGTGGAGCGCGCGTTTCCTCAGCGTTTTGCAGGAAAACGCGGCCCATCCGTTCTATGCCGCGCTTGCCAGTCTGGCGCAGCTGACGCTGGCAGACTGGCAATCGACGCTGCTGCTCCCGATAGCCGAAAAACCGCTCTACCGTTAGCATCAGGCAGCCAGGGTAAACCCCTGGCTGCGTTTCGATCAGGCGGGTTTATCCAGCACCACCACGCACTGGCCCGCCCGCACCGAGGATCCCGGCTGGACGCGCACCTGGCTTACCACCCCGTCCCGACTGGCCACCAGCGGGATCTCCATTTTCATCGATTCCAGTACCACCAGCACCTCGCCCTCGCGTACCGGTTGACCGACCTCGACGTTCACCTGCCACAGATTGCCGGACACCGGGCTGTCGATGCCTTCCTGTCCTGGCTGCAGCGGGGCGTCCTCGCCCTCTTCGGTAAGCACCTCACTGCTGTCGAAATGCGCCTGCCCGTTGGCGATCCAGCGTTCGCGCTCGGCGTTAAACGCCCCCTGCTG
>NZ_JBOGBT010000023.1:0-75511 GCF_051656365.1 Silvania sp.
CGGCATCTTCAACAAAGTGCCAGTCCGGATGGGCGCGTTGCAGTTCATCGCGCTGCGTTTCGCTAAAGAACGCGCCGATGGGCTTGGTCGGTTGGGCGAAGCCCGGATCGTTTTTGTCCACTTCGACCTGGGTTACCACCGTCACCGCTTTCTGCTCGCCGCGCGCGGCCAGCTTATTGTTTAACGCCTGCTGGATCAGATAGCCGATCCCGCCCTGAGTATCCGCCACGCAGTTGGCCAGCGGGGTCAGCGGCAGCCCTTCGCGCTCGTGAGCGATCTCGGCGCGACGCAGATCCAGCCCCACCTGCGGGCCATTGCCGTGGGTGAGCACGATATCGTAGTCGGAGGCCAGCATTTCGAGCACCGATTCCGCGACCGCTTTCACCGCCTGGGCCTGATGTTCAATCGACTGGCTGGCGTTATCTTTGATAATGCTGTTGCCGCCGATGGCGACGACCATGAGTTCTTTCATCTGTTTTCCTTAATGTGGTGCGGTCTGGGCCCCTCACCCCGGCCCTCTCCCCACGGGAGAGGGAGAAAAGAAGTCCCCTCTCCCTGTGGGAGAGGGTTAGGGTGAGGGCATCAGGCATTATCAGGACTCAGAAACCGGCGCTCCTGCCCGCGCCACTTCACGGCTATCCAGTACATGCTTAAGTACAAACATGCCGCCCATCATCAGGTAGGCCGTCACGAAGGTGAGCGAGCTGCCTTCGGCAAAACCGACCACCGGAGCGTGGATCACGCCGAACAGCGCCAGCAGTGCCCCCGTGGCCGCAGCAATAGCGCCACGTAACGGTTTGTTGATGATCGAGAAGATGGCGATACAGCCCCACAGCATACTGGCGAGCGGTGCGCCGTTACCCAGGTGCATCAAGCCCTCGTAGTAGATGCCTTTGCTGTGCAGCACATCGAGACCGATTTTTCCCGCGTTGGTACCCGCCGCCGCCATCACGCTGTTCATCATGGTGAGCGCCCAGTTGGCGATCCACGGGAACAGACAGATAAAGATGACGGGTACCTCTATTTTGGGCGTTTCCCTCACCACCTGGTTGGCGGTCACTACCCCGATAAATACCAGGATCGGCACGATGGCGGTCATCGGGATAATGGCGAGCATAAAGGCCCCGAGCCCGAACAGCGGCACGATGAACATGGTGACGCCGGAGGCCAGCGTGTAGCCGATGCTGGCACCCATCGCTTTCCAGCCCGCGTGGCCAACGTACACTGTGACCGGGAACGGGTTACCCATCAGGCAGCCGAGCATCGACGCCAGGCCGTTGGCCAGCATCACTTTGCGCGTCGGATATTCATCCCCTGCCGCGTGGGCGCTTTCGATGTTTTCCAGGTCAAAGATGTAGTTCGCCAGCCCCAGCGGAACGGCAGATGCGAGGTACGGCAGCGCGTGCGGCAGACCCTGCATAAAGCTGTCGATGTGCACTTCCGGCGGGTTAAAGCCGAACGACGACATCGAGGCTTTGATGGCGTCCGGGCTCTGCAGACCGGAGATCCACGCCAGCGCGGTCCCGGCGATCAGCAGCAGCAGGCCGGTCGGGATGCGGGCGAAGATCGGCTTTTTGCCAAACCAGTTGATGAAGATCAGCAGCAGGACGATAAACGACACGGTCGGCGCTTCGAACGCCTGCAGCATCGGGTTCATCGCCAGCAGCAGCAGACCCAGACCGGACAGGCACGACAGCAGCACGGTACGCGGGATCATCTTGCGGATGGTCTCGCCGAGGAACGAACCGCCCGCGAGGATCATCGCTTCAACGAAGCACCACACCAGGCCAATCTGGATCGCAAAGTCCGCATCGCCGGTTTGCTGATACACCGGCATCAGCACCAGGAAGGTCACGGTAAAAATCGACGGCGCGCTCGGCCCGGACGGCAGCGCGGTGACGTCGTTACGCCCGGTCTGGCGCGCCATCTGCAAGCCAAACCACGCGTAGCAGACGCTCGCCACCAGCACCGCCAGCCCGAAGGCCGGCGCAATACGTCCATACACAATCTCTTTCGGGATGCCGACGACAAAAATGAGCAGCCCCATCATGGTCAGCAGGTTCGTCAGGTTGTTGGTCATCAACCCGAAGTACGCCGCCCAGTCACCTCTTTTCCACTCCAGTTTCATGCTTTTCATGGATGCTTACCTTACAGGATGTAGCGATCGCGGAACGTTAACAGCGCCTTTTCAAAACAGCTGAATGGCGGATGGACAATGCCTGCGCCAATCATGCCGATCCCGGCATCTTTGTGCGCAATGGCGGTGTTGATCACCGGTAGAATGCCGCTGCCCGCCACTTTGGTGATATCGATAGCGGTCGGGATGCCCATAAACGACAGCAGCGGAATGGTGACGTTCGGGTTTTCGCCGAGGGTGATTTCACGCATCTGGCGCGAGAAGTCGACAGCTTCGTCCACCGTGCCGCCCACCAGCGCCACAATTGCCGGGGCCGTCGCCATCGCAAAGCCGCCGATGCCGTAGGTTTCAGTGATCGCGCTGTCGCCGATATCCAGCCCGGAGTCTTCCGGTCGGTAGCCCGCGAACATCGGGCCAATCACCTGCTGCGCCGGACCGGTAAACCACTGCCCCGGCAGGCCGGAGATCCTAAGGCCGAACTCGTAGCCGTTGCGCGCCATGGTGGTGACCACGGTGCTGTACTCGATGCCGTGGGCGGCATCCAGCGCGGCTTTACACATCGCCATCCACGTCGGGCCGGAGAAGTAGTCGCTGCTGGCGACAAACTCAAACACCTGGCGCTGCTGCTCTACCGGGTACCCGGCCTGGATCAGCCCAGGGGTTAACGCCTGAATCAGCAGCGTGGTGCCCGCGTTGTTACGGTTATGGCACTCGTCGCCCATGTGCAGCGCCTGAGCCAGCATCAAGCGCAGGTCGATTTCGCCGATGATTTTCATGGCGTCGCGCAGCATCGGGCCGAGCACGTCACGCATCCAGTTCAGACGGTCGATCACGCTCTGGTCGTTGGCGCCCATGCGCAGGATCTTCGCCATCTGCTCGCTGAGGTTGGTGAACGCCCGGTTGCCGTAGGTTTTGTTCTCGACGATGTGCATAAACATCGACGCCGACGTGACCCCCGCCATCGAACCTACGCAGTCGTGCTCGTGGCACGGCGAGAAGGTGATGTCGCCGGAGGCCGCCAGCCGCGCCGCGTCGTCCAGATCTTTGGCTAAGCCTTCAAACACCAGCGCCCCGGTCACCGCCCCTTTCATCGCCCCACACATGTTCTCCCATGCGACAGGCGGACCGGCGTGAAGGATGGTGCTGCGGGTCATGCCCGGCACCACGTTGATGGCCTGATCGAAGCCCACCAGCACCGGATGCGACTGGATAATGCGCTCCAGCGCCACTTTGTTAGCGGCGGCAATTTTCTCGGCCAGCGGTTTGGTGGCCAGCTGATCCAGCGCCTCCACCACCTGCATATTGCCCTGCCCCGGCGGGGTCCAGTCGAGATGGGTCACCGGCACGTGCTGTTTTTTCAGGTCATCGCTGAACAGGGCAATCCCGACGTTAATGACATTCAGCGGCTGGTTAAATAACGATTTCATCAGGCTTTCTCCCCTTTACAGACAAATTCACGTGCCAGTAATCCGGTATTGGTACTGCTGCTGGCCCAGATCACGCCTGCATCAGTCAGCAGCTGGCACTGCTGGCTGAGCGACGGCGTATCCAGATCGGTGCCGAGTACGTAGCCGAGAATTTCCAGCGGACGGTTGTCGGCCTTCGCGATGGCCTGCGCTTCTTTAATGGCGTCGATCATCACCCCGACCGGATCTTCGTGCGAGCCGAACCCGAGCACGAAGTCCATCACGATCACCCCCACTTGTGGGTCGCGTGCCTCCTGCAGCAGGCGGCTGATGCGGTTGGTCGGGTCGATCATCGGGTGCGGTTTGCCGTTGGTGAAATCGTCATCGCCAAAGTCGAGGAAAGTGTGCGCCTGGCTGACGTTGATGTCGGCTAAGCGTCTGGTTGGATCCGGCTGGATGTTGCTGTAGACGTCGTCGAATTTCTCCAGCGCCGCGAACATCGCTTCATCGCACAGGGTGCCGCCGCAGAACAGTCCGCGGATGTACTTCTGCTGCGGAGTCAGGCGGGCGCGCACCTCTTCGATCAGCGGCCAGTTGAGCGGATGCAGATCCAGCGACTCTTTTTTGATGCCGGTGAGTAGCACCGCCTTCAGCGCCGCCTCTTTGGTACCGCGGGCAAACTGCAGGCCGTCTTCATCAGCAGGCTGCGGGTTGCGGCCTAAGAAACAAGCGATTACCGGTTTGCGGCAGGTGCGGGCGCGGGCCAGCACTTTCTCGGCCACTGCCGGCGCGGGTGGTTTAGAGATCAGCACGATCGCCTGGGTGGCGTCGTCGGCCTCCAGCATCGCAATGGCGTCGAGCATCATCAGCCCGCCGATTTTCTCGCTCAGATCGCGACCGCCGGTGCCGATCAGCTGGGAGATGCCGCCGCCGAATTCATGAATACGCGCGCTCAGCTCCTGGCTGCCGGTGCCGGACGCGCCGACGATGCCAATCGGCCCACGGCGTACCGCGTTGGCGAAGCACAGGCCTGCGCCGTTAATAATGGCGGTGCCGCAGTCCGGGCCCATCATCAGCAGCCCTTTCTCGTGCGCCAGCTGCTTGAGCGCCAGTTCGTCATCCAGCGACACGTTATCGGAAAACAGCATCACGTTGAGGTCGTTTTCCAGCGCCTGGCGCGCCTCGCGGGCGGCAAAGGTGCCGTTGACCGAGATCACCGCCAGATTGCTGTCCGGGCGATGGGTTTTAGCGCTGGCGAGGGTGGCATAGCGTGATTCGTGGCTGCCCGCGCTCTCTTTGCGGGTGAACAGCGCCTCGATGGCGGCCAGGGTTTCGTCGTTGGCGGCTTCGCCTTTAATAACGATCATCAGGTCGCCATTTTTGGCCTCGGCTAATTCCGGGGTCAGCAGACCGAGATTTTTCAGCACGCCTTTGTTCATTTCTGTCGCCATGGCGACAAATGCCTGCTCCACGCCGGGCAATTTATTGGCTTTGGTGGAGACTGACATCAGCGAAACAGAATCAAAATAGGTATTCTTTTTTATCACGATTTTGGTGGGCATTACGTCCTCCTGGATGCGGGCAAAAGGGGGCCACATCACGCCCGAAGGCATGATGGGAAAACAGACTTTTTGTTATTTCCGGCCAGTGCGAATCGGCTGGCCGGGGGTATTACGCGCCTGCGGCGATCAGCAGATCGGCAATCTCGTTGAAGCCTTTTTCACGGGCCAGTTCGAGCGGGGATTTGCCGTATTTGTCGGTCATGTGCGGGTTGGCGCCGTGGTCCAGCAGCAGCTTCACAATCTCCTGCTGGCGGGCACCGCCGTCATTTAAGACGATGGCTTCCAGCAGCGGCGTCCAGCCGACAAAGTTGGTGTGGTTGACGTTAATGTCGGTGTGGGTCAGCAGCGCCTGCACCACTTCGAGATGGCCTTTTTCGCTGGCAGGGGTAATGCCCACGCCGCCAAAGCGCGTCAGGCGATCCAGATCCGGGTTGGCGGGCAACACCAGGCGCAATAGCGTCAGATCGTTGGTCAGGCAGCTAATTAAGAACGGATTGAAACAGGTCTGATCCTGCTGGTCGATATTGGCCCCGGCGGCAATCAGCAGTTCCACGCAAGGGTACTGTTTATTCAGGCTGGCAATAATAATGGCGGTTCTTTTCTGGCGGTTGGTGGCATTGATATCCACCCCTTTATCGAGACAGGCTTTTAGCGCGTCGGTATCACCCTGTTCAGCAGCAAACAGAAATTCAGTAACGAGTTCATTGGTAGACATATCCACACTCCTGGTTTTCCTTTCTGATGGACTGAGCATAGCAACCGCCTGGTCAGAAAAGAATCCGCTTAAAAAGGATTCATCGACAGGAGTTTCATTGTTGAGTTAAATTTAACAGTTCAGCCAAAATGTGCGTCTGTGCAACCTTTTCCTTATGTTTAACCGCGTTTTAGGCCGCTAAACTGCATTATGCTTATGGCTGCGCAGGCCTTGCGCTGCGCGGCTCGCCACAAATATGCAGAACTGTGACCGGCTTCAAATGAGTTGTAACCGCGCTGTTAAAATATGTTCAAAACTGATGACTGCCAGGAGCCGTAATATGAATTCCATCTTTACCGAAGAGAATCTGCTGGCTTTCACCACCGCGGCGCGTTTTGGCAGCTTCAGCAAAGCCGCCGGGGAGCTGGGGGTGACCACCTCAGCCATCAGTTACACCATCAAACGGATGGAGACCGGCCTCGACGTGGTGCTGTTTGTGCGCAATACCCGCAGCATCGAACTGACCGAATCGGGCTTCTACTTCTACCGTAAAGCCATTGACCTGCTGAATGACTTTCACGCCATCAAGCGCGGGATCGACACCATCTCGCAGGGGATCGAGACGCGGGTGCGGATCTGCATAAACCAGCTGCTCTACACCCCACGCCACACCGCTCGTCTGCTGCAGGTGATGAAAAAGCAGTTCCCTACCTGCCAGATAACCGTAACCACCGAGGTGTATAACGGGGTCTGGGATTCGATCATCAATAATCAGGCGAACATTGCGATTGGCGCCCCGGACACGCTGCTGGACGGCGGCGGCATTGATTACACGGAGATTGGTGCCATCCGCTGGGTGTTTGCCATCGCCCCGGACCATCCGCTGGCGCTGGCCCCGGAGCCGCTGGCCGAGAGCCAGCTGCGGCTGTACCCTAACATCATGGTGGAAGACACCGCCCACACCATCAATAAGAAAGTCGGCTGGCTGCTGCACGGCCAGGAGGCGATCCTGGTTCCGGATTTTAATACCAAGTGCCAGTGTCAGATTTTGGGCGAGGGGATCGGTTTTTTACCGGAGCATATGGCGCGCGAGGCAGTTGAAAAGGGATTGCTGGTGACGAGACGGATCAATAACACCCGCCAGGACTCGCGCATGCTGCTCGCCACGCAGCATGCGGCGACCGGTCAGGTCACCCGCTGGATCAAACAGCAGTTTGCCCCGCAGGGCGTGCTGACCGACATTTATCAGGATTTACTGTGGCGGGCTTAGCTGCGGCTCTGTACCCAGAACGCGTGGATAAGGCCGGGAATGTAGCCCAGAAGCGTCAGGACGATGTTGAGGATAAACGCCCAGCCAAAGCCTTTGCCCATCAGCACGCCAAGAGGGGGTAACAGAATAGTGATTACGATACGCCAGAAGCCCATATATTCTCCATGCAAGCAGTCAGGTCATTGTATAAAAAGAGGTTTTATACTTTAAGCGTAGTGAGTTTACGCAGGCATGCCACCCTTTTCGCCCGCTTTTACCCTCCTTTACCCTCTTTACACAGGCTGATTGTAGCGATTCAGGAGTAGTCTGCCCCCTGACGCTGTACCCCAACCCACGCCTGGGCTATGTTAAGAGCACAACAATCCGAAGGAGGTAACTATGTTTTCTGTAGGCGATCTTGTGCAGCCGCGTATGGGCGGACCAAAACTGAAAGTCATCGAAGTGCATGAGGATCAGATTGTGGCGGTGCAGGCCAGTAATGAGCAGGGCGACAAATACACCCTGAAAGCAGCTGATGTTTCGCTGTATAAAGAAGACGGTGATTTTGGCGTCTGCTAAGAATCTCGGGCGGAAACATCCGCCCGCTCTGTAAACCCCCTGTTTTACCCCTCCGCATATCCCACTGTTTACCAACGAAAAAACCAAAGATCAGAGACAAAATAACGCCCGGGAAGCAAAACCGCTTCGTGCGGAGTATTTCGTGGGCAAACTGCGCTTAAATAAAAATTTATCGCTAATTGTGCGTTTCAATCCAGCGATATACTCTATGCGTGAAAAATTAAGCAAATTAATGCACTACCCCTCTATTTCACTCAAGGAGTCAGGACATGTTTTCACGGCAGTCTCGCCTGCGCCACGCGGTCGCGGATACCTTCGCGATGGTGGTCTACTGTTCGGTGGTGAACATGCTGATTGAAATCTTCCTCTCCGGGATGTCCTTTGAGCAGTCGCTCTCGTCGCGACTGGTGGCCGTACCGGTGAATATCCTGATTGCCTGGCCTTACGGCTTTTACCGCGACGCGATCATGCGCCTGGCCCGGCGCTACAGCCCGGCAGGCTGGATGAAAAATCTGGCGGATATTCTGGCGTATGTCACGTTTCAGTCGCCGGTGTACGTGGCGATTTTGCTGACGGTGGGCGCGGACTGGCACCAGATCGCCGCAGCGGTGAGTTCCAACATCGTGGTCTCAATGCTGATGGGCGCGGTGTATGGGTATTTCCTCGACTACTGTCGCCGACTGTTCAAAGTCAGCCAGTATCATCAGGTCAAAGCGTAGGGCGCGGACTGGCACAAATAGCCAGTCGCGTGGTTACTGCGATTCGCCAAACAGGCCTGTCAGAAAACGCTCCAGCGCCATGCGAGAGCTAAAACCGTGCGGGATGCCATAATGCTGATGCGTCTCACCGCCTAATCCGCCCAAGTAGAGCGGGAACTGCTGATAGTGGTCGCTGGTTTTCATCTCTGACGCCGGTTCCGCGTAGGAAATACTGCGGTCTTTCAGCGTGGGATGAATAATCAGCGCCATGCGCCCCAACCGGGCTTCCCGGTTGACGTAAACGTAATTATCCCCGCGACGGTAGCCGTAGGCTTTATGGGTTACCACATCCACGGTAAATCCCGCTTTTTCAAGTTCACGCGCCACTTCATCGGGTCGTAAATACATATTGAATCCTCGTTATCATTCCTGCGGGGCAACCTTAACGTATTCAGCAATAGCAGGGCTTTCAGATAAATCCATAAACGCCCTGATAAGTCGTGACTCGCTTCAGAGATTAAAAAGCTGGTCTAAACTGAGTATTACCGCAAATCAAGGGAGCACCGTATGTTTAATCGACTTAATAAAAACGATGTAGATAACGACGTTCAGGATATTCGTAACGATGTCAGTAAATTAGCGGACACGCTGGAATCTGTACTGAAATCCTGGGGTTCGGATGCGAAGGGCGAAGCTGAGGACGCCAGACGTAAGGCTAAGTCGCTGCTGCGCGAGACGCGTGCGCGGATGCAGGGGCGTTCACAAGCTAAGCAAGCGGCGTGTGATGCGATAGGTTGTGCGAATACGTTTATCCGCGAGCGACCATTGTGCGCCGTGGGGACGGTAGCGGCTGTGGGGATATTTATTGGTGCGCTGCTGAGTATGCGTAAGTAATTACCTTTGCACGAACGGTCCCCTCTCCTCCTGGGGGAGGGGAAACATCCCTGTAAATCCGCCCTCTCCGCGCATCCCTGCGCCTCGCCCCACCTCCAGGAAACACCTCAGCGATTTACAGCCGGACATAGGTGCCCGCTGTAAGTTTGGCATGCTTTTTTCTTTTTCTTCTTAGTTTTCGCCTTCAAAACCTCGCCATCCCGCATCATACCTGACCTGGCCTCAGTCAACCCAAAATTCCCATATATTGTATGGTTGAAACTTAAGATATCTACATCTAGTATTCTCTCTATCAGCACAGACCCAAATCGACGCGTTTAATCGCGCCGGATCCTCATTCTAAATGGAAATACGAATCATGCGTATTATTATTTACACTCGTAATGACTGCGTGCAGTGCCATGCCACCAAACGCGCGATGGAGAGCCGTGGCGTGGCTTTTGAGATGGTCAACGTTGACCTGGAGCCGGACGCCGCCGAGACGCTGCGGGCGCAGGGTTTTCGTCAGTTACCCGTGGTGATGGCCGGTGAAACCAGCTGGTCGGGGTTTCGTCCGGACATGATTAACCGCCTTCAGGCGCAGGCCGCGCACGCATGAGCCTGATCGTCTACTTCTCCAGCAGCTCCGAAAATACGCACCGCTTTATCGGCCGCGTCGGACTGCCCGCCGTGCGGATCCCGCTGAACGAGCGGGAACGCATTCAGGTAGACGAGCCCTTTATTCTGGTGGTGCCCAGCTATGGCGGCGGCGGAACGGCCGGGGCGGTGCCGCGTCAGGCGATCCGCTTTCTCAACGACCCACATAACCGGGCGCTCATCCGCGGCGTGATTGCCGCCGGGAACCGTAATTTCGGCGAGGCATTCTGCCGCGCCGGGGATGTTATTTCGCAGAAATGCGGCGTGCCGTACCTCTATCGCTTCGAGCTGATGGGGACCCAACAGGACGTCGACAACGTGCGTAAAGGAGTGAACGAATTTTGGCAACGACAACCGCAGAGCGCGTGATACAGGCATCGATGGATTTCCATGCCCTCAACGCCATGCTCAACCTGTACGATCGCGAGGGGCGCATCCAGTTTGCTAAAGACCACGAGGCGGTAGATGCCTTTTTTAGCGCCCACGTCTATCCCAACAGCGTGACCTTTGCCAGCCCGCAGGCGCGTCTCGACTATCTGGTCAGCGAGAGCTATTACGACGCCCGGGTGCTGTCGCGCTTCGACGGCGACTTTGTGCTGAGCCTGTTTGCCCACGCCCACGCCAGCGGTTTTCGTTTCCAGACCTTCCTCGGTGCGTGGAAGTTTTACACCAGCTACACGCTGAAAACCTTCGACGGCAAGCGTTACCTGGAACACTTTGAAGACCGGGTGGTGATGGTAGCCCTGACCCTGGCGCAGGGGGATGAGATCCTCGCCCGCCAGCTGACCGACGAGATGCTGGCCGGACGTTTTCAGCCCGCGACGCCCACCTTCCTCAACTGCGGCAAAGCCCAGCGCGGGGAGCTGGTCTCCTGCTTCCTGCTGCGCATCGAAGACAATATGGAGTCGATTGGCCGCGCCGTGAACTCGGCGCTGCAGCTCTCCAAACGCGGCGGCGGCGTGGCGTTTTTGCTCTCCAACCTGCGCGAAGCCGGTGCGCCGATCAAACGGATTGAGAACCAGTCCTCCGGGGTGATCCCGGTGATGAAAATGCTGGAAGATGCCTTCTCATACGCCAACCAGCTCGGTGCCCGCCAGGGGGCCGGGGCGGTGTATCTGCACGCCCATCACCCGGACATCATGCGCTTTCTCGATACCAAACGTGAAAACGCCGACGAGAAGATCCGCATCAAAACCCTGTCGCTGGGGGTGGTGATCCCGGATGTCACCTTCCGGCTGGCCAAAGAGAACGCCGAGATGGCGCTGTTCTCGCCCTATGACGTGGAGCGCATTTACGGCAAGCCGTTTGGCGACGTGGCGATTAGCGAGCTGTATGAGGCGCTGGTGGCCGACGCGCGTATCCGTAAAACCTGGCTCAACGCCCGGGACTTTTTCCAGCGGCTGGCGGAGATCCAGTTTGAGTCTGGCTACCCGTACATCATGTATGAAGACACGGTAAACCGCGCCAACCCGATTGCCGGGCGGATCAACATGAGCAACCTGTGCTCGGAGATTTTGCAGGTCAACAGCGCCTCAACCTATGACGAGAACCTCGACTACGCGGCAATCGGCAAGGACATCTCCTGTAACCTCGGCTCGCTGAACATTGCCCACACCATGGATTCACCGGACTTTGGCCGCACCGTCGAAACCGCCGTGCGCGGCCTGTCGGCGGTATCGGACATGAGCCACATCCGCAGCGTACCCTCGGTGGAAGCCGGGAACGCCGCCTCACACGCCATCGGGCTGGGGCAGATGAACCTGCACGGCTATCTGGCGCGAGAAGGCATTGCCTACGGCAGCCCGGAGGGACTGGACTTCACCAACCTCTATTTCTACACCATCACCTGGCATGCGCTGCATACCTCGATGATGCTGGCGCGCGAGCGAGGCCAGCGCTTCGCGGGCTTTGACCAGTCGCGCTACGCCAGCGGGGCCTATTTTAATCAATATCTGGAAAGCGACTGGCAGCCGAAAACCGAGAAAGTGCGCGCCCTGTTCGCCCGCGCCGGCGTCAGCCTGCCGACGCGTGCCATGTGGCAGCAGCTGCGTGACGACGTGATGCAGCACGGCATCTATAACCAGAATTTACAGGCGGTGCCGCCCACCGGATCGATTTCGTACATCAACCACGCCACCTCGAGCATTCACCCTATCGTCTCGAAAATCGAGATCCGCAAAGAGGGCAAAACCGGGCGCGTTTACTACCCTGCCCCGTTTATGACCAACGAGAACCTGGCCCTGTATCAGGATGCCTATGAGATCGGCCCGGAAAAAATTATCGATACCTACGCCGAGGCGACCAGACATGTCGACCAGGGGCTGTCGCTGACGCTTTTCTTCCCGGATACCGCCACCACCCGCGACATCAACCGGGCGCAGATTTACGCCTGGAAGAAAGGGATCAAGACCCTGTACTACATTCGCCTGCGTCAGCTTGCGCTGGAAGGCACAGAAACAGAAGGCTGCGTGTCCTGCGCGCTGTAAGGAGAAAAGATGCAACCGTCGCTCGTCCGTGCCGTTAACTGGAACAAGATTGAAGATGATAAAGACCTGGAGGTCTGGAACCGTCTTACCAGCAACTTCTGGCTGCCGGAGAAAGTGCCCCTGTCGAATGACATCCCGGCTTGGCAGGCCCTGAGCCACGCCGAACAGCAGCTGACCATCCGGGTGTTTACCGGCCTGACCCTGCTCGACACGGTGCAAAATACCGTCGGCGCTCCGGCGCTGATGGCGGATGCCCTGACGCCGCACGAAGAGGCGGTGATGTCCAATATCAGCTTTATGGAGGCGGTACACGCCCGCTCGTACAGCTCGATTTTTTCCACCTTGTGCCAGACGCAGGATGTGGATGCGGCCTATCTCTGGAGTGAAGAGAGCCCTTCCCTGCAGCGCAAAGCCGTGCGGGTGCTGGAGCATTATCGCGCCGATGAGCCGTTAAAGAAGAAAATCGCCAGTGTGTTTCTGGAATCGTTCCTGTTCTACTCCGGCTTCTGGCTGCCGATGTACATGTCGAGCCGGGGCAAGCTGACCAACACCGCCGACCTGATCCGTCTGATCATCCGGGATGAAGCGGTGCACGGGTACTACATCGGCTATAAGTACCAGAAAGGGCTCGAGAAAGTCAGCGAAGCCGAGCGCGAGGCGCTGAAAGGTTTTGCCCTCGATCTGCTGATGGACCTGTATGACAACGAGCTGAGTTACACCGACGAGCTGTACGCCGGAACGGGCTGGGAAGATGATGTAAAAGCCTTCCTCTGCTACAACGCCAATAAAGCGCTGATGAACCTTGGCTACGAGGCGCTGTTCCCGCCGGAGATGGCCGAGGTCAACCCGGCGATCCTCGCAGCATTGTCGCCGAACGCCGATGAAAACCACGACTTCTTCTCCGGATCTGGCTCCTCGTACGTCATGGGCAAAACGGTCGAGACCGAAGATAAGGACTGGGATTTCTGAAGAACAAGCGTGGCTCACGTTAACGCGCGCGCATTGAGGAGCGCTGCACAACTAAAACGCTGATCAGCACGATGGCGAGCCCAACAAACGCGGTGCTGCTGAGGGCCTGGGACAGGATTATCCAGCCGAGCAGCACCGCGGTTAACGGGCTGAGTAATCCCAGTGACGCCACCGCCACCCCCGGCAGACGAGTGATGCCGCGAAACCACAGGCCGTACGCCACAAACGCCCCGGCCAGGCTGAGATAAGTGTAAGCGGCATATTGTGTAGCGGTGAGGGTGGGAAGCGGTGCGTCGAACAGCCACACAGCAGGCGCTAACATCAATCCGCCCAACACCAGCTGCCAGCCGGTCAGCGCCATCACCGGCATATCGATCTGCCAGCGACGCGTTAACCAGACCCCGGTTGCCATGCAGCAAGCCCCCAGCAACGCCGCTGCTATCCCGACAGGTTCAAAAACGGTCTGAGGTGATAGCAGCAATACAGCCATCCCGACGACCCCCACCAGCGCGGCCCACAGCGTGATTTTGTGCGGCGCGCGGCGGTCGACCGTCCAGATCAGCACCATCACCAGAAGCGGCTGGATCGCCCCAAGCACGGCGGCCAGACCACCGGGCAAGCGATAGGCCGCCACAAACAGCAGCGCCTGAAACACGCCAATATTGAGTGCGCTAAGGATCAGCAGTCGCCCGAGGTCACGATACGCAGGCAGGCGCAACGTGAACAGCAGCAGCAAAATCCCGGCCGGAAGCACCCGGATCAGCGCCGCCGTAAAGGGCCTGTCCGGCGGCAGAAGCTGCGTTGTCACGATGTAGGTTGATCCCCAGATAGCCGGGGCCAGCGCCGTCAGCAGCACGTCACGCCAGTAAGAAAGAGAAAATGTCGATTCCATAATTTTGCACTTACCTTCAATTCAAGATAAAATCAGTCTGTCGAGCAATTAACTTGAAGTCAAGATAAATGAACAATCCCACTAAACCGTCCCATGATGCCGTTGATGCCATTCTTGCCCAGTGGCAGCGCGAACGACCTGACCTGGACTGCAGCCCGATGGGGCCGATTGGACGCATAAAGCGCTGCACCGCGCTGCTGGAACAGCGGCTGGAATCCACGTTTGCGACGTTTGAACTTTGTACGTGGGAGTTCGATATGCTGGCGACGCTGCGCCGCGCGGGCGCGCCCTACAGCCTGAGCCCAACGGAACTGTTTTCCACGTTAATGGTGACCTCGGGCACCATGACGCACCGCCTTAAACGTCTGGAATCGAGAGGGTTAATCAGTCGGCAGGCGAACACGAATGATGCACGCAGTATGCTGGTGCAGCTAACGCCTGAGGGGCTGGCGCTAATCGACCGTGCGGTCGACAAGCACGTCGAGAATGAAAGGGAGATCCTGTCGGGAGTTTCGGCTGAGTCGCTGGGGGAACTGGATCGTAGGTTGGCGGAATTATTGCGAACCCTGGAGGGTTATCCTCAGTAAAAAGCGGTAGCAGGCAGTGTGTTAAATTGCGTTGAACTTTTCGATGAGGATCGGCGTTGTGAGCGAGCAGCAGAGATTAACTAAAGCGCGGGACGGATGGGTATCGAAAGGTATACCAAAAACATGCTTGCTAATTTTGGGCTTTCGACACCAAGGCCAACCTAGATAATAAAGTTAATTTATCCTGACTTTTTGACTGCAGTTCTTCAACGATATTTAAAAATGCAAGAACGACTGGAAGTAGTGAACCCCGCAGCACGACGTTCCAGCCGTAAAGGCTGCTCCTGAAGAGAACGATCATACAATCATTACCCCAAACACCACCGAATCGTTCAGGGACTGTATTGGAGACTACTGCACATCATCGGCATTAAGTAAAAAAAAACGGAGCACCAGGTGGCTATTGACATCATGAATGAGCAAACCACTCAGTTTTTACATTTCTTCCAAAACGAAAATAAGTATCCTGCCTCCAATAATTAATACCTGACGGACGTGTAAAGCCCACATATGGGATGAGGCCCCTTCTCACAGGCATCAAACGGCTCGAACCTTATGTTGATGAAGATCGTTGACGGCTTCGGATTCAATTATTGGATATTTTTAATAGCCAAATCGCTGAGGCGATTTGCTCCTCAGTTACCGCTAAATAGCGATACGCACGGTCGACTCCATGACTATGTCTCACGACCTGCATTACCTGCTTAGTGCTGTTGCTTAAGCAAATCGAGCAGATACTCTCCGGAAATATACCGACGATGAACCTCGTCATGGCACACATTGCAGAGCGTAATTAAGTTATCCAGCGTATTTTCACCGCCGTCAGCATGGCGCTCAATATGATGCAACTCAAGGAAGGTGCGAGGATCATTCGCTGTTTTACGGGCATGTGACCAGCCACAATTTCGGCAGGAATGATGATCGCGCTCGAGCACCGCTACGCGGACAGGGTCAGGAATTTTCCGGTCATGTACTTCAGCCTGACGATCTTCCTCGAGTAGATAGGCTCCCACTTCAAGCTCTGGTCGGCCTGAATTCTTGGTGGCAATTGGCCAGCCCTCTTCCGTTCGCAGCTCACGTGTACGACGAGCCCATTCCTTACTGTCGTTTGCCAGATAACGTAACTCTTCGCCCGATACCGGACGGCCAACGTTCTTGCGTAGGTATGAGAGTATTTTATCTTTTGTCGATATTTTGCTGCGTCTAAGAACATTGGCTTCATTCCAGCGCAACGCCGCTTCTCTGTCCTGCTCTGCGGACATCAGGGCATACACGTCCGTTTTGAGGAGGTTGAGAGAGTCAGCCTGGAGTTCTTCCAGCGTAATTTCCTGCTGTTCAATCATTTCCCTGAGCGTGGTTCCACTCAACACGGGCCAGCCGAACTGCACTCGCAACTCCCTGATCCTGCGGGCATACTCACTGATCCCCGCGACGACCATGAGTTCGTCACCGTGAATAACGACGCGAGGATATTTGAAAAGATACGCAAGGATCCGGTCACGGGCAGATTTGCAGTTCTCTTCATTAAGCAGTGAGCTGCCTAAATCTCGCAATAAATGGTTGGCAGGAACAAGCGTGAGCACCTGTTCCCTGAGGGTGTCATCCGTGAGCTTTTGCTCAAAATCAGCAATCAGTGCCAGAAGCTGTTTACGCAGCGTTTCCGGTTCGCTCTTCTTCGATCTTCTCGCCATTTTTGATCAGATATTCCATTAAGTTGAGAACATAGGATGCAATTTTTTGAGCAAATACCGGCGGAACAGCATTACCAATCTGCCTTGCGATCTCCGTTTTTGTTCCCACAAACGTAAAGTCGTCCGGGAAACTCATCAGACGGGCTGCCTCACGATGAGTGATAGGACGATGTGCTTCCGGATGAAGATAACGCCCTTTCTCCGGCTTAAAAAACTCCGTGCGGATCGTAACCGAAGGGCGCTCCCACCACAACCGACCAAAGAGATCTGTCCCGCCTGACGTTTTTTTAATCCAGCATGCAGGTGTGATATCCGGTCTGTTTTTTTGCAAATCGAACCGATTCCCGCCTACCGGAACCGCACGATAACGTTCCTGAGAAAGCGCTGTCGGGTTTCTGCCAAAGTGCAAATCCAGAGGCGGTGGAACGTCCCGCACTTCTGTTCCGACAGGCTCAGGTAAATCATCAATGAATTCACGGACTGTCAGCCACGCAGGCAAGTCCCCTTCCTTGTTCGGATTTCGGTGGGAGGGTGTCGGAGGGAATGCAGGAATGTTATCCAGCAGCAGGAAGCGGTCCTTTTTAATACCAATGGCAATGGCACGTTTACGTGTCTGAGGGGCACCGTAATCAGCCGTATTCAGTACGCAGGGATTCAGGAGAAGGAACCCCATACCCTCTGCACGATCGCGGATGTCCTGGAACTCATCACTTGATAAGAGCCCCGGCACGTTCTCCATCACAAAGACAGATGCCGATGATTGCTCAATAATATCCATGTAGGGTTCCCACAGCGCACGCCGGTGGTCGCCTTCACGATTCTTGTTAAGTAAGCTGAATCCCTGGCACGGCGGCCCACCGATAACAATATCCGCCTCGGGAATTGTGTTTACAGTAATCCATTCCTCAATGTTAGCCACGATACCGTGCCCACCAAAGTTAGCATTGTATGTTCTGATGGCAGCCTTATCATTATCAAGGGCCAGGACGCTTTCAAAATGAGCGCCATTTTTACCTTTCATGAAACCGCAGGATAACCCGCCAGCACCACAAAACAAGTCAATGACTTTTAACTTATTAATTCTACTCATTTAAATTCAATCCTGGATCCGAATTTGATTACCTCCGTAAGTGTATCACAAAGACAATCTGTATGTATTTACAGTGTAATCTTAACATGCGTTGCAGCTTTGCACTGTGCTTGGGGGAGGGAGCGCTTCAGTTTACCAAACCGAACCTAATCCCCAAATACGATAACGGATTACCTGAGGAGCATCGTCAATACCCAGATGTGTATTTTACTCACTAAGCGTGTCCCCTTCAGTCTGACATACATCGTACTCGTGGTGCAGACTATGTATTTGCGTCATCCTGTTAAGGACATAAAGCGGGCAAACTGACTGAGCTGAAGGCACCTATGAGCGAAGTACGGATGCTCCTCTAGTTTATGAATGACCATGTCGCTTACGTCATCGTAGCTGGCTCCGCTTTATAATTCAGCTCGGGGTTTGTCGAACGTTTCGTGAGTGCGACGGTGCAATGGCTTATCGGCGATGCACAGCGGAAAACACGCATGTGTTAAAGATGTAGCGACACAAACGAGCGAGTTTATTTCCAGCATTTTCGCCGCAATACCATTTGCTATCTGGCATGAACAACACCTGTAATAGGATCCTGGCTATTCGGCACCAGAGGGAAATGTGCTCCCAGCCGGAACAGATTGATTGATGCTATACTAACGGCTATTTCCGTGTGGGACGACAGGGAGTTATCCATATTGTTCAGACAAAAGTATTTCAGTGCCATTATTTTAATCGTGGTTTGTACCAGCACCCTTTTCATTACGCTGGCCGTCCGTGAGGCGCACGACTTACAGAACTATATGGGATATGTCGCTGAAAACGGTAAATCGGCGCTTTTCCATGAAGAGTCGATTAACCAAAATATTGCCACCCGGCTTTCACGGGCGTTTTATAGCAAAACGGTGTCTGCGCCAAGCGCCAACAGTGAACGAGCAGCAATTTGCCAGCACCTTGAAAAGGAAGGCGATATTTACGGATTCAATCTGCTGGGAAAAAAATTGACCAACCTGAGTGGTACCCTGCAAACCCGTAATAAATCGTGTGAACAATGGGCTGGTGATATTAGCGAGCTATCGGTTATTCACACGGCTGAAAGCGCGGCTTTATCGAAGTACAGTTTTTCAAATTATACCGGATACCGATTCAGGAACATGCGGTACTACTTAGACCTTTCTTATGACTACATTTATATTAATCAACTGGTTAATACAAAAGACTACAGGTTCAAAAACTGGCTGATTGGCAATAACGGCACGATCAATATCGCGCGCAGTGCTCACACCATCTCCATTGATGACAACGCACTACATGATCTGCTTAACGGGGAAAGTACGCTGTCCCATATTTATCAGGACGGGTATACACAAAATAACATCATTAGCATGCTTACCCCGGTATTTCTGGGCGATAAGGTGAAGGGCATTCTTATCACCGATATCAATATTAACGATCTTGTGGTTTCGTTTAAAACGGTCGATCGCCCGTTTTTATGGCAGTTCCTCTCTTTATATGTCACTGATAATGAAACCCGCGCGCGTATTTTTTTCCATAAACCCTACATCCAATCTTATGGTTTATTCAGCTACGAAGACAGACTAACCCAGAACTACACCGTCCATGTGAAGCTGGATGCTATCTACGTCATCATTGCCAATTTATGGTTATTAGTGCTTTACATCACGGTAACCTGGATAATGTGTCGTTATGCCCGTAAGCAGTTAATCAGACAGGAGTCGCTTTCCAGGGATAACGTGACAGATGCGATGACGGGACTGTATAACAGAAAAGTGATTACGCCGGAGCTGGAACATAAAATCCGCTCACTCGTTGAAAGAAATATCCCCGTCACGGTCATCGCCATTGACTGTGATGGACTCAAAAGAATCAATGATTCTCTTGGCCATCATATGGGCGATAAAGCCATACAGATACTGGGACAGGCACTGCTGAATGCCATTCGTAAAAGTGACTATGGTATACGGCTGGGGGGCGATGAATTCTGTGTGGTTCTTATCGATAATTCCCTGAATAGATCCCGTGATGTTATTACCCGTACGCAGGAACAGTTACACGCGATCGATCCGGATAAACTCGTGGCATTTTCCTGGGGGGCATATCAGCTGCTACCAAAAGATACGCTGGAAGTAGCGATGCTGAAAGCCGATGAATTGCTTTATCAGCATAAACGCAGCAAATATGAGGAACGCCGGTAAGCCTGTGCGCGTACCTTCATTGTCCGCCTGGGGGCACGAAATAGCCCGCAAAAGGGATTTGATTGGCCTGCTATGATCGGTAAACTGCTGTTCTATCTGATGCTTTCTCAGGAGCATGCCAAATATGTTCGACCATTCTACCCATCCCGACGTCGCCGACTGGTTTGCCCGCTTCGGTGTCGCCGAGCTGTCATACAGTGGGTGTTCCGTCGACCTGACCAACGAACCGCCCGAGCACTGGTTTTATAAGCGCAACAAGCTGAGGCCTGAAAGCCTGAAACTGGATCTGTGCATCCCATCCAACGGGAACTGGTTGGTGGACCTGTCGCGTCATGACAAGCTGTTTAACATTCAGTGGCGCCCGAATGATGACTTGCGCATCGAGTCGGAGCAACTGCGCTACCGCAAGCTGATTAAGTGGCCTCGACTGCCCAGCCTTATGGATTTTCCGCTGCTGGTTGGGCAACTGGAGCAGTGCTTAGAGGTAAACTTCCTGCGGCACGCCAATTTCGGGGCACGCCTTCTCGACCCCCAGACGCTGGCATGCAATATCGCTATCCGGCAATGGTTAGCACCCTGCGCTGACACATTTGGCTGGAACAGAAAAATGCAGCCGGAGTAACGAGCCTAAAAAGCCGGTCGAAAATGTCAGGGCATGAAGCGGAAATTACGTTCATCTGAATGAAACCAGTCGGTATTTTTTAAATTTTGAAACTTACAGGCGACGGATACCCATACGACATACCCAAAAAAAAGAGTGGCATGCAACAATCATAATCTTCATGAAATATTAATCACATTCAATAAATTGTCTTCTGGACTCTTCCTCGTTGAGATATTCAAAGGGAAGAAGACGAATTTTTCCATAGCCACACAACCATTCGCTGTCGGCTCGTTGAATAATTTCGCCGGGTTTGAAACATATCCCTGAAGCAGCCCGAATGATGGCATATTTGCCATTTTTGAATCGAATCATATGAATACAGAAAGGGTTACCTGTCTCTCCTGATACGCGGCTACAAATGATATCCCCTTCGATAAAGACAACTTTTTTTGTCTTCATGCGTTTTACCTTTATAACGGCAACAACACAACGGTACTGTAACTTTATCGTTTCGTTGTCATTTACTCGTACGATGCAGTCAACCTCTGAAACCTAAACACGCTGACAACGTGCAGGCAACATGTCTCGGTCACTCTTTGAAATGCCAGAATCCGTTTGTGCAATACTTATTATAGACCTTTACATAAGAACTCTATGACTATGTTGTGTGGGTTTATGACTAAATCAGAATGTGATACCCGAAGATCGGAAAGGTTAATTATGATAGAATACATTCCCATAAGGAATTTATAATGAAATCAGAAGACACCCTTGACTGGTATCCGGCACAACTGCCGCCAGTGAAAATTATCCTTGGTGAAGCCGTGCTGGCTGTAGGTAAACAGGGCAGGCCGATTAACACCCGGACGTTGCTTGAGTACCTCCAGGTGATGCAGGACAAGCAACAAAGAAGGGATAATAAAATCGCCATGCAGACCGCAATTGAAGTTCTCAGAGATAATCAGCGCACTAACGGCAGGCGTTAGTGCGTCATTTTAGCCAGGGTCAGTTCTGAACAATTTCAACGGTATGGGTTTGTCCATCATCCAGCAGAGGAATTTTGTCGTCTGGCAGAACGACGCCATCCAGTGTGACCTGATACTCCTCGTCACCGCGTGAAACCCTAATCTGGTAATGGCTTCCGCCATGTTGATATGTCATAGCAAAAGACGGCCACTCATCCGGCAATCGCGCATGCAGGGTAAAATCTGTACCGGAACGTTTTATCCCCAGTAACTCCTCTGTCAGAAGTCGGTAGGCCCAGCCTGCGGAACCGGTGTACCAGCTCCATCCGGCACGTCCTATATGTGGCGCGACGCTGTAGACATCGGCACTCATGACATAAGGCTCGGCTTTATAAATGGCCACACCTTCTGCATCCAGAGTGTGGTTTATGGGATTGATTAGCGACCACAGTTGCCACGCGCGCGCGGTGTTCCCCATCCGGGCAAAGGCCATCACGGCCCAGATGGCGCCATGCGTATACTGCCCCCCGTTTTCCCGCACACCGGGCAGATATCCCTGAATGTAACCCGGATTTGGCCCGTGCCCATCGAAAGGCGGGGTGAGCAATTTAATCAGTCCACCCTCATTATCGACAAGGTACTTGTCCATCGCCTGCATGGCCCGGGCGCTGCGGGTCGGGCTGGCGGCGCCGGACAGTACAGACCAGCTTTGGGCGATCGCATCAATTCGGCAGTCCTGTGAAGCTTTCGACCCCAGAGGCGTACCATCGTCAAAATAGCCGCGGCGGAACCACTCTCCATCCCAGGCGTGTGCGTCGAGATTTTTTTGCAGGCGCAGGGCCTGCGAACGGCACATCAACGCGATACTGTCATCCCGTCTGCGCTCCGCCAGCGCCGCAAAACGCTGCAAAATGTCATACAGGAAAAAGCCCAGCCAGACGCTTTCACCTTTACCTTCAATGCCGACCCGGTTCATGCCGTCATTCCAGTCACCCGCCCCGATCAGCGGCAGACCATGCACCCCGAACCTCAGTCCATGCTGAATCGCTTTGACGCAGTGTAACCATAGCGCCTCTTCGGTATCACTGATCACAGGGGTATGGTAGACAGACTCTTCACCAGGCTGGAGCGGACGACCTTCCAGATAGGCTATGCGCATGTCCAGCACGTCGATGTCTCCCGTCGTTTCCACATAGTGGCAAACTGCGAGCGGCAGCCAGAGATAGTCATCAGAACAGCTTGTGCGTACGCCGTTGCCGTGGGGAGGATGCCACCAGTGTTGTACATCCCCTTCGAGAAATTGCCGTGATGCACACAGCACTATCTGGTCGCGCATCCGGTTCGGATCGGCATGACACAGTGCCAGCGTATCCTGCAACTGATCGCGAAAACCCACTGCCCCGCCGGACTGGTAGTAACCGCTGCGAGCCATCAGGCGACAGGCTACCGTCTGGTACAGCAGCCAGCCGTTGACCAGTAAATCAACGCTGGTGTCGGGGGTAGTGACCACGATTTTATCCAGCACATTGTGCCAGTGGTGGTGAACCTGGTTCAGCTCCTGGCGGACCGTCTCCTCATTAAGATAGCGAACAAGCGTCTCCTGCGCCCGGGCAGGCGTTTCCTCTGAGCCAAGGACAAAAATAAACGTCCTCTGGTCACCATCAATGAACGTGGCCGCTGACTGTACCGCCCCGCAGGGATCGAGACCGGCACCTGTTTTACCCGAGAGTTTGCGCAGTTTCATGGCGGAGGGAGTTTGCAGAGAACCATTACGGCCAATAAACTCCCGGCGATCCCCCGTCAGGGAATTGTCACTCCCGCTGACGGCAAAGAATGCAGTCCGCCCGCTACCGTTATCACCATAAAAGTTGTTCGCCATCACACCGCAACCGCCGGGGAGACTGGCCATGTGCGTCACGATATGGGGGGCGGAGCGGGTTCGTGATTCCCCGAGCGTCCACTCGACATAACCGGTGACGGACAGTTTGCGTGTGCGCCCCGAATTGTTACTCAGCGTCAGGATCGCCAGTTTAACCGGCGCTTTTTCGGCAACCAGCACTGTCAGTTCGCTGTCTATACCGCTCTCCCGATGGGCAAACACACTGTAGCCAAACCCATGGCGCGCCAGATAATCCCCCCTCCCGCGAACAGGCAAGATGGTCGGTGACCAGCACTCACCGCTCTCGTCATCACGCAGATAAAACGCTTCACCGCTTCGATCGCTCACCGGATCGTTTTCCCACGGCGTTAACCTGAATTCATGGGCATTTTCAAACCAGCTATAGGCCTGCCCCGCCTCCGAAATTACGCTGCCGAAACAGGCATTTGCCAGTACGTTTGACCAGGGGGCTGGTGTTAACTCGTGTTCTCTGAGGACAATCTGATATTCCCGGCCGTCCTGAGAAAATCCACCGTACCCGTTGAAATGGCGCAACTGGCTGGTATCGGGTGACCAGTCTGTATGTTGATTACTCTCCGGCACCTTGTGCGGAATGAATGCCCTCGCCGGCGGTTTTAACGTATGAATACGCTGATTAAGCTGTTCATTAAGCCCGCCCGCACGGTCATCGAGATAAAGACAGGCCACGCTCATCAAAAGCAACTTATCTTCGGCGGAGAGATGCTCACCAACACGGATAAAAAGCCCGCCCGCTTTATCCAGCAGACTGGCTTCGGAACCGGCATAAATTAAATCCATAATCTGATTTTGTAATCCCTGCTGGTAACCCCCGGGGCTGTTATTAAGGACAACTAAGTCCACCTCCAGGCCTTTCAGCCGCCAGTACCGGTGTGCCTGAATAAGGGTAGTTACGTCGGCAATACACTCCTCACTGGTAACGCTGAGCAGGACTATCGGCAGATCCCCTGAAATCGCCCATCCCCACAGACCGGACTGACCGCGTCGGTTACGGCTGATAATCTGGCTCTCTGCGCGCAACTCCTGGCGGGGGTAAAGTACTGCGCTGGCAAGACGATTAAACAAGGTGGCATCATCTTCACTGGCGTTCATCTGGCGTAAGACCACCAGACTGTGAGACCAGGCCAGCTCAAAAACCCGATCAGCGATAGGGTAGTCGCGATACTTTTCCAGCAACGCCAGACTTTGCTGGCGACTTTCGCTAATGCCATAAACGATATCAACTGTGACCGGCTGGCCGGGCTGCAGAGTGATAGCGTGGCGTATCGCCAGAATGGGGTCCAGCACGGACCCCGACGTGTTGCTGAGCGCCCCGCTTCCGCCGATCGCCAGAGCATCCTGAGGACCTCTTCCGCGCCCAAGAAATTTCGCCCTGTCCGTTTCAAACGAGACGCTCCTGGCGTGATCGCCGCGCACCACCATCATGTGAAACAGGCAGGGACTCCGTTCCTCCGGCGAGCGCGGGCGCCGGTGGCAAAGAATGGCGTCGCGCTCAGGATTAAGCTCAGTCTGAATAAACAAATTGCTGAACGCGGGATGCGCCCGATCGCTGGCGTCAGGCGCCAGAACCACTTCGGCATAGGTAGTCAGTTCCAGCACGCGCGGCAGGCGGCCCCGATGAACCAGGGTGAGCCGCCGCAGTTCAATATCATCCTCCGGTGAGACCACAACCTGGGTTTTAACGCTGAGCGCCCCGAAGAGGCGTCTGAATTCAGCGCCTGCATCGGTAAATATGGCTTCCTCGTCATGTCCGGTCGCGTTGCCTGTCGGTTGCCAGGTATTGCTCCATACCTCGCCTGTTTGCATATCACGGATATAGCAGAATGCCCCCCAGTTATCCCGGGTGGTATCACTGCGCCAGCGCGTAAGGGCAATATCGTTCCAGCGGCTATAGCCCCCACCTCCTGTGGTCAACATCAGGTGATAATGGCTGTTGGATAACAGCTGAATTTCCGGGGCCGGGGTGTCTACCCCGTTGAAAATACGGGGTTCATAGCGAACGGGTTTGACCCTTCCCTCATGAGATTCAAAATGTCGGCGCGGGCTGTAGAGATCGACCGAATCCGGCACACGCTCCGGTAGCAGCAGACTCGCAGACCGGAAGACGGTACTGGACATGAACCGCTCCGTCATCGGAGCGTCAAGCAGCACGTGGGCCAGCGCCTGAAAGGCCATACCCTGATGATGCGCCATCCAGGACTGCACCACCGCAAAGAGTTGACCGGTTGCGAGGCGTGAGGGGGTATAGTCCAGCGCTTCATAAAAACCGTATTCGCCGTGGGCGCCCGTTTTCTGCAATCTGAACAGGTTTTCACAGGCTTTCTGTGGCGCGACCAGCAGCGCCAACAGCGTGGCGTAGGGTGCGACGACCATATCATCGGCAAGCCCCCGACGCAGTCCGAGGCCGGGCACGCCGAATGCCTGATATTGATAATTTCGCTGCACATCAAAAGCATGATAGCCCGATTCTGATACCCCCCAGGGTACCCCGCGCTCTTTGCCCCAGTGTATCTGACGCATCACCGCAGACTGACTCATCTCATCAAGCAGGCTACCGGGCAAGGTGGGCATCACCAGATTCGGCATCAGGTATTCAAACATCGAACCGCTCCATGACATCAGGGCAGTTTCATTATCAATGGTCGTAAACAGCCGCCCCAGCGCATACCAGCTTTTCAGCGGCAGCTGATTGGTCGCAATGGCGAGAAAACTGGTCAGGCGGATTTCCGATGGCAAAAGATCGTAGTGGCTCTTGTCGGCCGTATTCGTGTCGCAGTTATAGCCGACGCAGAGCAGACTGGTTGCTTCACTGTACAGAAAGGCGAAATCCATCCGCGCATGCTCATCCAGCCGCTGTTCAAGCTCGGTGATAATTTTCAGCCGCATTTGTGCATGGGCCGACACAGACGCCGGAGGGGTCCCTTCCCCGGTAAAGGTCGCGCGGGCAAGCCAGCTCAGCGTCGGCAGCGTCTGTTCATTCCAGGAGGTCGGTAACCAGCCGAGCAGGAGTGACCATTCGTGGCAAAGCTGGACCAGCTGATGCTCCAGATGCCTTGTCCAGCGCAGCAGAAGGGGATTTTCCTGATGACATTGCGCGGTCAGATGGTTGCACTGGGTCCGCATTTTTTTCAGCTCGCTGAAAAGCGCTGGTGGACGCAGCGACACGGCGCTCAGACAGTGTTTACGCAGCAGTCGAAGGCTGGCAGGTGCACTCTGGCCCCACTGTTTCTCCAGAATATCCAGCGTATCGTTCAGCCCGGCCAGCACCTGTTCGGGGTTTAAAACAGGCTGATGTCGCATGGCGGACAGCCCTTCACGCAGGGTCAGTAAATGACCGGCCATATTGCCGCTGTCGACGCTTGAAACATAGCGTGGGCTGAGCGGGGCCAGCGTACGGGTGTCATACCAGTTATAGAGATGACCCCGAAAGTGTTCCATTTTATCCAGGGTGTCGAGTGTGAGCGTTACGCGCTGCAGTACCTCTCCGCCGGGCAGGTAGCCAAAATCCCAGGCCGTCAGGTTGGCCATCAGGGAGAGGCCAATGTTGGTGGGGGAAGTACGATGAGCCACCGTTGGTTTCGGTATTTCCTGATAGTTATCCGGCGGAAGCCAGTTCTCATGCTCCGTGACAAAGGTTTCAAAAAATGCCCAAATTTCGCGGCTGGTCTGGCGTAACAGCTGTTTTTGCTCCGGGTTCGGCGCAAATGCCTTACGCACGGGCTGGCGGCTCAGCCAGCTCATCAACAGGGGAGCCAGACACCATAGCATCGTGATCGGCAAAGCGATCGCCAGCAGTTGCGGTGCAAAATGTACGGTCAGCATCGTGAGCGCCACTCCACCCACGATGTTTAGCCACATCGCCTGATAAAAACGACCAGGCGAAATTCTGACCGGATTGCTGTCCAGGCCGTGGCAGGTCCACTGAATCAGGTTGCGATGGCTTACACCCATACGCCATAGCGTCACGCCAATCGCATAGATCGAATATCCGGCTTCGTGCGGGAGTATGGCAATATTCAGCCCGATACCCGACAGGCGCTTCAGCGTCACAGTAGCGACCCGCAACAGATGCTGCTTCAGGGGGCGACGAAGGGGTTTATGCAGGAGGTCACAGGTGATGCTGAGTGTGGCAGGCAATAGCCATATCAGCGCCAGCACGCCAAGCCAGTAAAAGGTGTTGGGCGCCCACAGCAGGGTGAAAAAGAGCAACATCAGTAAAGAGGGTGCGACCAGGCTGCGACGCAGATTATCAAGTAATTTCCAGTAAGAGAGCGCGGACAAGGGATTGTTATCCTGGGTTCCATCCGCTTTTCTGACGCGTGGTTTTAACCAGTTCAACAGTTGCCAGTCTCCCCGGATCCAGCGTGTACGACGTGCGACATCCGAAAGATAGTTATTGGGATACTGCTCGTAGAGTAAGACCTCACTTAACAGCCCCGATCGCGCGTAGCACCCCTCGAGTAAATCATGGCTGAGCACCAGGTTTTCAGGGCAAGTGTTGGCGGTGGCCTCAACAAAGATATCGACATCATAAATCCCCTTGCCTACGAACGATCCTTCCCCAAAAAGATCCTGATAGATATCGGACGACATCATTGAATAGGGGTTATTGCCCGGGGCACTGCTGCGCATAGCGGCATAACGCCCCTGGCCGTTGCGGGGCATCTCCTCCGCCAGGCCTGGCTGCAGAATGCCGAACCCTTTGACCACCCTGCGGCGTATCGGGTCATACTCGGGTTTGTTGAGCGGATGCGCCATCGTCGCGACCAGTTTATGCACCGTATCGCGTGGCAGAACCGTGTCACTGTCCAGGGTGATGACATATTTAATGTAACCCGGTAAAAGCTCCGCTGGCAGGTCGGCCACACTGACAAATTGCGCCGCAGGCTGGCGTAACCAGCTGTTCAACAGCGCCAGTTTTCCCCGCTTGCGTTCATAGCCCATCCAGGTTCCCTGAGCAGGGTTCCATTCAGGTTGCCGGTGGAGCAGATAAAAGCGGGGACGGCGGGATGGATAGCGCCGGTTAAGCGCCTGTGTGTCGGCGATCGCCTGTCTGAGAAGGGAACTGTTTTCCAGTGAAGGTTCATTTTCGGCATCAGCAAAATCGGTAAGCAGAGCGAAACAGAGGTTTTCGTTCTGGTTGCCCAGCCAGCACACTTCAAGACTGGTGAGGAGTTTGCAGATGCTTTCGTGACTGGTCAGCATGCAGGGGATCACGACCATCGTTGCCCTGTCTGCGGGAATACCGGCTGAAAAATCCATCCTCGGCAATGGACGTGGCACCCGAAAACGGGTGGTAGCTTCACTCAGCACATCGCTCACTAACTGGCTGAGAGCAATAACCAAAGGCAATGCCACAACAATCAACAACCAGTCCGCGCCCTGTAGTGCGGTTTCGTGCAATATCCCCGCCGTCGCGGCCGTGGTCAACAGGCCCAGGCTGCCCAGCCATGACAGAAGGGATATACGATTGAAACTGTGCCGCAGACGAATGAGCGCTGACGTGTCAGCCGACAGATCAATTTCAAGCTGCTGACGTCCTTCGCCGACCAGATAATAGCCAATATGATGCTCCGGCGTGCCGGGAGCATTTTCCCCGGTAAGAGCCAGTACCCGACTGGCGACCTCAGGCTCACTGAAACCACTGTCTCGTGCCAGAATCTCAATCACATGGCGGTAATGATCCCGCGTATCAAAGTGCATTTCAGGATAGATACCGGCAGGATCATGGCGTAATGCCTGTTCGACGACGCTTATCGTCTCGGCGAAATCCGCCCAGTTAGTTTCGCTCAGTAAACGCAACCCGGCGATGCTGTTACTGACAGAAAGCTGACTGGCAGCAAGCTGTTGATTGAAGCTATGAATCAGCGCTTCGGTTGTGACACCTTGTTCGGCAAGGCACTGGTCAACCCAGGTCAGAGGTAACGACAACGCATTGCCATGCCCCTGCAGGCGCCGCACCAGCTCTGCGACAAATGCACTGCTCAACGGAGGACGGGAGCGCGCCATGTCGGCAACGACCATGATTAAATCAGCCGGGGCACTCTCTGCACATTCGAAAAGCCGTGTTATCCACGTATCTGCCAGATTTCGTTCTCGCTGCGCCTTTACCACTTCCATACTGATACGACGAAGATTTTCAATCAGCGCCAGGCGCAACATACCCGGTAAGGCCCAGACTTCGCCTAATGTCAGAGGGGTCACCTGCTGATAGGCCATGATATAGCTGGTCAGGCTGGCAGTGTCCCAGCGGCCATCACCATGGGCGATGGCCTCTGAAGCAATATCGTAAATTCGTGGACAGTGCTGTGGCGAAATCAGCGACGGAAGCCCCTTGCCGAAACTTTTCGGTAAGTGCTGGCGAACGATACGGATTTGTTCCTCAATCAGGTAGTAATTATCCAGCAACCACTCCCCGGCGGGCATGATGCTCGTTTTTTTTCCCGCATTGATTTCGTAGCAGTTCTGCGTGATTGCGGCCTCGTTGTTGCCGAGCCGTTTCAGGAGGTAATAAGGCAGTTTGTCTGGGGATAATCGATGCGTACGCGCCAGTTTTTGGCCGTAGCGCTCCATCTGAGCTGTCGAAAACAGTTCTGAGCGCAGGTTATTTTCACCTGCGGGATCGTTAGCCGGAAACGTGACGCGTCCGGTAGCATTCGTCGTAATACGGGAGCGGTTAAACCACGCCCTGGGGTTCATTTTCATAGCGTTGCTCAGATGCGACATTGGCGCGCAGGAGCAGTTGCGAAATCAGTTCAGAAACGTTCTCTCAGGATGGCGTAAGGCATCAGGGATTTAACATCTGCTGGAATATGACTTAATTATAGAACACCGGGTTTATGTGTGACGGGGTGTCAGGGATTAGCGTGTTGAGACAAACAGAGCCTTACATCCCGGGCAAAGCAATGTCTGCTTAAGGCGAAGTTTGGAGGCAGAGTGCGATGAACGTAAGCCGCAAAGCGGGCAGATAACGGAGGACGTCGATGCCCCTCCGATGAACTTCATTGCGTAATCGATGATAGACATGATGATTAACCTTTCAATGAATGTACATCACCTTACCACGTGCGGTTAAAATTTAATCAATTTAATGTGAATTATTTTCTGCCCCCCGTGCCTCGTGAACTCAACGAAGACGAAGACGAAATCCAGGCCATCATCACACGCTTTGCTGGGCATTCTGCTTATTGCTTTCAGCATAAAAGTCGCCTGGCGTCATTTCAGGAGAGTTCAAAAGAGGACAATACAGCCCGTTGTTAACAACATTTAACATTTCCTTTCCTCCTGTATAATGATGCGCTACTCTCTCAAATGCGTTCGCTACCCAAAGAGATAGACCTGCATATTTTGCTCAACTCAAAAAAACGCAGACGACCCTCTGATATATGATGGCTAATTAAAGGTGAAAAATGAAAAAAATAACCCAGGAATATACACCTGTTGACGTATCGAGTTGGGCAAGAAAGGAGCATTTTGAGGTATTTCAGGGGTTTGCTCAATCTACAATCAACCAAACTGTTCAAATAGACATCACCGACTTGCTAAAACATATCAAAGAGTTTGGCTGGAAGTTTTATCCTACTATTATTTTTCTTCTGTCCAAAATTGTAAACCGGCATGCGGAGTTTCGTATGGCCATAAAGAACAATGCGCTGGTTACATGGAATAACGTTCATCCACAATATACAATTTTCCATAAGGAAACGGAGACTTTTTCATCATTATGGAGTGAGTACGATGGCAATATTCATCACTTCCAGACCGTTTATTCAGAAGACGTCGCACGCCATGGTAATAACCTTGCTTATTGGCCTAAAGAAGAAACGCTGGAAAATGTATTTTTCGTATCGGCTATTCCGTGGGTAAGTTTTACCAGTTTTAATATCAACGTCGCTAACATGCAGAACTTTTTTGCCCCGATGTTCACTTTTGGAAAATACCACACACAAGATGGAAAAGTATTTTTGCCCCTCGCCATTCAGGTACATCATGCCGTGTGCGATGGTTTCCATATAGCAAGACTGTTCAATGAGTTACAAGAGATGAGTTATGACTTACTGCACCATTTAGAGGAACGCAGTCGTTGATACGGCAGAAATGCGAACACAGTACCAGGCTGAGCAGCCCCTGAGGGCCGCTCCTCCCTCAACCCATCGCCAGTTCCTTTAAGTGCGTTTTCAGCTTGTGATATTCATCAATCACGTACTGTTCCGCAGCCTGCTGGTCGGCAATCGGCTCCACGCGCACGGCGCAGTATTTGTACTCCGGCGTTTTGGTAATCGGACTCAGGTTCTCCGTCACCAGCTCGTTACAGGCACCAATCCACCACTGGTAGGTCATGTACACCGCCCCAACGTTCGGGCGATCGCTCACCTGCGCGCGGGTAATGACTTTGCCTTTGCGCGACGTAACCCACACCAGCGCTTCATCCTCAATGCCGAGACGCAATGCGTCCGCGGTGTTGATCTGCGCATAGCCCGGTTCATCGGCCAGCGCAGCCAGCGCCGCACAGTTGCCGGTCATCGAGCGACACGAGTAGTGGCCGACTTCACGCACCGTCGACAGCACCAGCGGGTACGCCTCGGTGAGCTTATCAATTGGCGCGACCCAGTCACAGGTATACAGCTGCCCCAGCCCGTTCGGGGTGGAGAACTCTTTCTCGAACAGGTAATCCATCCCCTGATCGGCCTCTGACTCGTCCCGGCATGGCCACTGGATGTAGCCCAGCTCGCCCATCTTCTCGTAGGTAGCACCGTAAAATTCCGGACACAGATGGCGCAACTCGTCCCAGATTTGCTGGGTGTTGTCGTAGCGCATCGGGTAGCCCATCCGCGTCGAGATCTCGCTGATGATCTGCCAGTCTGTTTTCAGGTCCCACTTCGGCTCAACCGCTTTAAAGAAGCGCTGGAAACCACGGTCGGCAGCGGTGTAAACCCCTTCGTGCTCACCCCAGGAGGTGGACGGCAGGATCACATCGGCAGCGGCGGCCGTTTTGGTCATAAAGATATCCTGCACGATGACCAGTTCCAGGGTTTCAAACGCCTTACGCACGGCAGACAGTTCCGCATCCGTCTGGAGCGGATCTTCCCCCATGATGTACGCCGCACGCACTTCGCCGTGTTCCGCCCGGTGCGGCAGTTCGCTGATGCGATACCCGGTATGGGCAGGCAGAGACTCTACACCCCAGGCTTTGGCAAACTTGGCCCGGTTGTCCGGGTTGTTGATGTACTGATAGCCCGGATAGGTATCCGGCAGCGCACCCATGTCGCACGCACCCTGCACGTTGTTCTGCCCACGCACCGGGTTAACCCCTGCGGACGGTTTGCCAAGGTTGCCGGTCAGCAGCGCCAGGCTTGTCAGGGAACGCACGGTTTCGACGCCCTGATAGAACTGGGTCACGCCCATGCCCCACAGGATGGCGGCGCTTTCCGCTGCGGCATACATCCGCGCGGCCTGGCGGATCTCCAGTGCGCTGACACCGGTGATGGTTTCAACGGATTCCGGCGTGTAGCCCTCAACGATTTTGCGATACTCTTCGAAGCCTTCCGTACGCGAGGCGACAAACGCCCGGTCGTACAGCTGCTCTTCAATAATCACGTGCCCCATCGCATTGAGCAGCGCGATGTTGGAGCCGTTTTTCAGGGCCAGGTGCATATCGGCAATGCGCGCGGTTTCAATTTTGCGCGGATCGCAGACGATAATCTTCGCCCCTTTGCGTTTGGCTTTGATCACCCGGTTCGCCACGATAGGGTGCGAATCCGCCGGGTTATACCCAAAGACAAAAATCATGTCGGCATTTTCAATCCCGACAATCGAGTTACTCATTGCGCCGTTACCGACCGACTGGTGCAGACCTGCAACCGATGGGCCGTGTCAGACGCGCGCGCAACAGTCGACATTGTTAGTGCCGACGGCTGCGCGAGCAAATTTTTGCATCACATAGTTGGTTTCGTTCCCGGTTCCGCGCGATGACCCGGTGGTCATGATCGCATCCGGGCCATGTTTGGCTTTGATGGCGCTGAGCTTATCGGCAACGTAATCCAGCGCTTCGCCCCAGGAGACGGCCTCCAGCTTGCCGCCGCGCTCGCGACGGATCATTGGCGATTTCAGGCGCGGGGTGAGGATTTTGGTGTCGTTGATAAAATCCCAACCGTAGTAACCCTTCAGGCAAAGATCGCCCTGATTGGTTTTACCCTGTGCGGCTTCAGCCTTGACGACTTTGCCGTTATCGACCACCAGATTGATTTTGCAACCCGATGCGCAATAGGGGCAAACCGTGATGACTTTCTTCATCGGTATTTATTCCCGTTAATGATCGTGTGAGCACCGTTATGCATTAACTATGCCACTCTGCAAAATACAGCTAACCACCGGAAATAAAAGGAAAATACAAATGAACCTGAGAAGTGCGCAGTCCGTTCGTCAAAAATGCCATGACGAACGGACAGCGATGTCGAGCAGGATTAGCGCACGACCAGCGCGTCGTAGCCTTTGAAGCGGTAGTTAATCAGGGACAGGAGCCAGCAGGCGATAAACAGCCCGACTACGATAAACCCGGCGTTGCCGAGGTTGTCGTTGAGCGCAGCCACGCCGTTCCACAGCCCGCCTTCGAAGCCAAACTTATCCGCCAGCAGGCCCAGCGCTTCCAGCCCACCGATAAACAGCGCCACCACCACGGAGGTGCCGGTAATGGTCATATTGTAATAGAGCTTGCGCTGCGGCTTGTTGAAGGCCCAGCCGTAAGCGCCCACCATAATCAGGTTGTCGAGGGTGTCGACCAGCGCCATGCCGCTGGTGAACAGCAGCGGGAACACCAGAATCGCCCACACCGACATGCCGTTCGAGGCACCGGCCGCCGAGATCCCCAGCACCCCGATCTCAGTGGCGGTGTCAAAGCCGAGGCCAAACAGAAAGCCCACCAGATACATGTGCCAGCTGCGGGTCACCAGACGGAATGCCGAGCGGAACAGCCAGTTCATCACCCCACCGCGCGCAAATGACACCTCGTCCGGGACGCTTTCACCGCGTTTCATTTTGTTAAAGCTACCCCAGACGTCACGCAGAATAACCAGGTTTACCAGCGCCATCACCAGCAGGAAAAAGGCCGACACCGCCGTGCCGATCATCCCGCCGGTTTCATGAAACCACTCCATATTGCGGCTAAAGGCGGTGGCCGTGGCGGCGATGGCAATCGACGCCAGCACCACAATGGTCGAGTGCCCCAGCGAGAACCAGGCCCCCACGCCGCACGGACGTTTACCCTGCTGCATCATCTTGCGGGTGACGTTATCAATGGCGGCAATGTGGTCTGCATCCACCGCGTGGCGCAGGCCGTAGCACCAGGCCAGCAGGCTCGCCGCCATCAGCGACGGGGTATTGTGGAAGAGGTAAAACGCCGTTCCCCAGGCAACGATATTGGCCGCGATAAGCAAAAGCATCAGCGCCATGGCTTTAGGGTGGTTGTTGAAGTATTTCATATTCATCGTCATTTCCAGATTTAAGAAAGAGTTGCGGCGGCAATCACTGCCTGCCCAAACGCAATCGCCCCGTCCCCGGCGGGAAGCCGCTCAGGAAACAGCACGTTAAAATCACTAAGCCAGAACTGCAGGCGCTGGCGCAGCAGGCGGTTGTGCAGCACGCCTCCGCTGCACACGATGGTCGAGAGATTGCGCTGGCGGGCGTGCTGCGCGGCAAGCCGCGCCAGGCCGTTGGCCAGCGCATCGTGAAACGCCCATGCGCGCTCGGCGTCGGTCGCCTGCCAGCCCAGCCACTGCTGCCAGAAGGTCGCCATATCCAGCTGGTCATGAGTGACCGCCAGGGTCAGAGGATGGCGGACCGGGGGCACGCTCAGGGCGAGGGCTTCCAGCCGACAGGCGGCCTCCCCTTCGTAGCTCAACTGCGCAGGGGCGCAGCCCGTGGCGGCTGCCACGGCGTCAAACAGCCGCCCGGCGGACGACGCCAGCGGAGCATTCACCCCGCGCGCGATCGCCTGGGCCAGCGGCGGCCAGGGTTTATCGGCCAGTATGTTTGCCTCGGGCAGGGTCTGCCATTGCGGTACAAACGCCTGCCACTGGGCCAGCAGATTGCGCCACGGCTGACGGGCGGCCAGATCCCCGCCGGGCAGCGCCACCGCCGGGAGCCCGCCCAGCCGTTCGCAGCTGCGATAGTTCACCCGCAGGCACTCCCCGCCCCACAGTTCGCCGTTGTCGCCCTGCCCTAGCCCGTCCAGCACCAGCGCAATCACATCCCCGCCGTCGCGCGGCCAGCCGTGTTCCGCCAGGCATGCCGCCGCATGGGCGTGGTGATGCAGCACCCGATGCTGCGGGTACGGCATCTGCGCCCCGAGCTGGGTGGAGCGGTAGCCAGGATGGGCGTCGGTCACCACCCCTTCGGGGGCGAACTGCCAGAGATCCTGAATCGCAGTCAGCGCCTGCTGCCACTGGGCCAGCGCGTCGTCATCGCCAAGATCGCCCAGATGCTGGCTGAGCACCGCCTGGTCGCCGCGCACCAGGCAGAAGGTATTTTTCAGATCCGCGCCAAGACACAGCAGCGACGGCACGTTCGCAAAACCAGGCGGCAGCGGCAGCGCGTCCGGCACAAAACCGCGCGAGCGGCGCAGCATTTCGCCGCTCGCACGCTGCACGGAGTCGTCCATCCGCTGGACGATATCGCGGTTATGCAACAGCCAGCCGTCGGCAATCCCGGCCAGATCCTGTATCGCCCGGTCGTTGGTCAGTGCGGGCGGGCAGCCGTTGAGGTTGCCGGAGGTCATCACCAGCGGGCAGTCCAGATCCTGCATTAACAGGTGCTGGAGCGGGTTGGCGGCCAGCATCACCCCGACCTCGTTCAGCCCCGGGGCGATGGCCTTGCAGAAGGTCAACAGCCCTTTGTCCACCAGCACAATCGGTGCCGCCGTCGAGCGCAGCAGCGCCTGCACGTCGGTGGGCAGCGCATCTGCCAGACGCTGCGGGATCATCACCGCCAGCGGTTTCGCCGGGCGGCGCTTACGTTCCCGCAGCCGGTTCACGGCCTGCAGGTTGCTGGCGTCAACGGCGAGGTGAAAACCGCCCAGCCCTTTGATCGCCACGATCCCGCCGCTTTTCAGCGCCGCCACGGCGGCATTCAGGGCAGAGTCTTTCTCTTGATGTGCCTCGCCGCTCACCCAGCTCAGCTGCGGCCCGCAGTCCGGGCAGGCCACCGGCTGGGCGTGAAAGCGCCGGTCGGCGGGGTGGCGGTACTCCGCTTCGCAGGCGGGGCACAGGATAAATTCGGCCATCGTGGTGGCCGGTCGGTCGTAGGGCATCGCCCGGATAATGGTGAAGCGCGGCCCGCAGTGGGTGCAGTTGATAAACGGGTAACGGTAGCGACGCTCGTGGGGGTCATTCATCTCTGCCAGACACGCCGGGCAGGTGGCGGCATCCGGCACTACCTGGGTACTCATCTGGCCCTGCCCGCTGGCGCGAATGGTGAAGTCCAGCGGCAGCGCCGCCCAGTGCCAGGGCTGCTCGCACACGTCATCGATGCGCGCCAGCGGTGGGCACCCGGCAGCCAGCTGGGGGATAAATTGCGGATGGTCTCCGACGAGCCGCACCACCACGCCAGCGCCGTCGTTGCAGACGTCGCCTTTCAGCCCCAGGCGCTGCGCCAGTTGCCAGACCCAGGGACGAAAACCCACCCCCTGGACTTTGCCGCGAATGCGCAGCTGCGTGCCGTTGTCACTCATCGAAGACTCCCGAAGATGTCGATAAATGCGGGCCTGTGCGGCCCGCAGGTTCTGCCATTAACTGTCTACCGCCTCGCGCAGGCGTTGCTTCATGGCGCTGTAGGTGGTCTGGGCGTAGTTTTCCGCCCAGCGCTGATCGGCAATGGCCTCCAGCTTCACCGCGCAGTATTTGGTTTCCGGCGTTTTGGAGACCGGATCGAGGTTGTCCTGGGTCAGTTCGTTGCAGGCCCCAATCCACCACTGATAGGTCATGTACACCGCGCCCAGGTTGATGCGCTCGCTCACATCCGCGCGGCTGATCACCTTCCCGCGACGGGAGCTGACCCACACCAGCTGGCGGTCGGTGACGCCAAGCCGCTCAGCATCCTGCGGGTTGATCTGCACAAAGCCCGGCTCATCTGCCAGAGTCTGCAGCGCCGCGCAATTGCCGGTCATCGAGCGGCAGGAGTAGTGCCCCACCTCGCGGACGGTGCACAGCACCAGCGGATAGTCGGCGTCCGGCACTTCCGCAGGCTTGCGCCACTTCACGGCAAACAGCTGGCCTTTGCCGCTCGGGGTGTCGAAGCGGTTACCCTCGTACAGCCACGGCGTACCCGGATGATCCAGCGTCGGGCACGGCCACTGGACGTGGCCCATGTCGCCCATTTTTTCCCAGGTCACGCCGAAGAACAGCGGGCACAGCTCGCGCATTTCGTCCCAGATCTGCTGGTTGTCGCGGTAGTGCATCGGGTAGCCCATCGCGGTGGCGAGAAGGCTGATGATCTCCCAGTCGCGCTTGACGTTGCCCTGCGGCTCAATGGCTTTTTCAAAACGCTGGAAGCCGCGGTCGGCGCAGGTAAAGACCCCGCCGTGTTCGCCCCACGAGGTGGCAGGCAGCAGCACGTCCGCCGCTTCAGCGGTTTTGGTCATAAAGATGTCCTGCACCACCACGAAGTCGAGCGCTTCAAAGCCCTTACGCACCAGCCCGAGATCCGCTTCGGTCTGGAGCGGATCTTCACCCATGATGTAATAGGCTTTGACCTTGCCCTCCAGCGCCAGGTGCGGCACTTCGGTGATGCGCACGCCCACCTGGTCATCCATCAACTGCGGATCGACACCCCACGCGCGGGCAAATTTCTCGCGCACCTGCGGGTCGACCACGTCCTGATAGCCAGGGAACTGGTTGGGGATCACCCCCATGTCGCACGCGCCCTGGACGTTGTTCTGACCGCGTACCGGGCCGACGCCCACGTGTTCGCGCCCGAGGTTGCCGGTGAGCAGCGCCAGCGTCGACAGGCCTTTCACCACGTCCACCGCCTGCCCGAACTGGGTCACGCCCATCCCCCACATCACGGTGGCGGACGGCGCGGCGGCGTAAATGCGCATCGCCTCGCGGATCTGTTTGGCGGTGACGCCAGTAATGTCTTCGACGTTTTCCGGCGCGTAGTCGCTGACCGTGTCACGTAGCGCGTCCAGCCCTTCGGTGTACTGCGCCACGTAGTCGCTGTTGTAGAGGTTCTCTTCCAGCAGGGTGTAGATGAAGGCGTTCACCAGCGCCATATTGCAGCCGTTGTTGATCTGCAGATGGCGATCGGCAATGCGCGCGGTCTCGATTTTGCGCGGATCGCAGACGATCACCCTTGCGCCGTTCTGTTTGGCCTTGATCACCCGGCGGGCGACGATCGGGTGCGAGTCGGCGCAGTTGTAGCCGAAGATCAGCAGGCATTTTGAGTTTTCGATATCGCTGATGGAGTTACTCATCGCCCCGTTGCCCAGCGTCTGCTGGAGTCCGGCCACGCTCGGGCCGTGACAGACGCGGGCGCAGCAGTCGACGTTGTTGGTGTTCAGCACCCCACGGGCAAACTTCTGCATTACGTAGTTGGTTTCGTTGCCGGTGCCGCGTGACGAGCCGGTGGTCATGATCGCCCGCGGACCGTATTTAGCCTTGATGTCGCTCAGCCGTTCGGCGGTGTAGCGAATGGCCTCATCCCAGGAGACCGGCTCCAGCTTGCCGCCCTTCTGGTAGCGGATCATCGGCTGAGTCAGGCGCGGCGTCAGCAGCCGGGTATCGTTGAGGAAATCCCAGCCGTAGTAGCCCTTCAGGCACAGCTGATTCTGGTTAGTGACGCCTTCTGCCGCTTCGGCACGGACGATTTTATTTTTCTCAACGACGAGTTTTAATTTGCAGCCCGCACCACAGTACGGGCAGACGCTGGTGATTTTTTTCATCAGTAACAGACCTGCTAAAAGTGAAAAGAGACGCGGATGCTCACAGCATCAGCGAAGAAAGATCGTCCATTGCCGCACGGCGGCGTTTGTCGAGACTCAGCTGCTCAAGCTTTTTGCGATCGATACAGACGATGGCATTGGTCGGGCAGGCCTGGACGCAGGCCGGGCCGTCCGGCTGGTGATGGCAGAGGTCGCATTTGTTGGCTTCGGCTTTGTCGGAAACCACGTTCAGGCCGCTGCCGATGTGGCGAACCACCGGACGCAGCACCACTTCCATCGCGCCATACGGACAGGCCACCACGCAGGTTTTGCACCCGATGCAGCGTTCCTGATGGACGTGGACGAAGTCGTTATCGCGGGTGATCGCCCCGTTCGGGCAGACGCTGGCGCAGGGGGCATCTTCACACTGGCGGCACATGGTGGCCGTGGAGACGTTGACGCCTTTAATGACGTGAATGCGCGGTAAGAAGTTCTGCGGGGTCAGCGACGCGCAGTCTTGGGTGTCGTGGTGCGAGACCACGCAGGCCACTTCACAGGTACGACAGCCAATGCATTTGCTGGCGTCGGCAATGATGAAACGATTCATCCTTAATCTCCGGGAATGAGGGTTAGCCCGCAGAGGTATGCATAAATCGCGCCAGAATATAATTAAATGAATTTAAAGAGTTTTTGTTTGGTGGGATACTGTCATCGTCATAAATGACGATGACGAACTGCCGCCCGCGATGCGGGCGGCAGTGACGATCAGAACAAGACCGAGTAGTTCAGGCCGAAGGTACGACCGCGACCTTTGTAGGTATAAAGGTTCTCAGCACCGTAGGTTGGGCTGTACAGACCTGGGGCGCGCTGTCCCCATGCGGTGGTGTAGTCTTCATCCAGCAGGTTTTCGACGCTGAAGCTCAGCTTGCCCACCGGCAGAAGATAGCTGCCGATGAAATCAGCGGTGTTATAGCCATCAATCTTCTTACCGGCTTCGTCAGACAAATCAAACGTCTGGGTGCTTTGCAGACGCAGCGTCCAGTCGCCCGGTGCCCAGGTGACCCATGCGCTCATTTTGGACGGGCTGGCGCTGTCTACCGTCAGTTTTTCCCATTTCCCGTCGACGTGGGTTTCCGATTTGATGACGTTGAAGTTTGCGCCGGTGCTCCACTCACTGTCGGTAAAGAAGTAATCCACCTGACCTTCAACACCGTAGATGCGACGTTTGTCGTCTTCCACGTTGATGGTCATGTCGCTTTTGTTGATGTTGATGGTTTTGTCAGAGAGCGAATAGTAACCGGCAATCTGCGTGCGCAGGTTATCCCCGGTGTAGCGCCAGCCCAACTCGTAAGCATCAACTTTAATCCCGTCGAGCTTTGAGTCGTTCACGTTAACGCTGTTCACTAAACGATAGTGACCGTTCACCAACTGGTATGTGCCGGAGCCGTAATATTTCGCCAGATCCGGGATCTCAAAGCCCTGCGAGAAGTTAAACCACAGCTGCTGACGCTCGGTCAGATGACCCAGAATACCGGCGTTAAACAGCAGGTTGTTGTAGTCGGTTTTCCCGCCCGGCACCGCGTCTGCCGAAGTAGCTCGACCGGTGGCAATCCCCTGCTGCTGGGCGTAACCAATAAAGTCATCGACCTTGTTTTCTGTGTACTGATAGCGCACGCCACCGCTCAGGGTGATCGCCGAGATGTCGTAGCTCGATTGCAGGAATGGGGCAAGGTTGGTGATGCTGTAGCTCGGATAGCGCCCGACGTTGTAAGCGTCATCCAGCTTCATGCCGCCGCTGGCCGCCGCTTTGTTGAGGTCGAAAAATTGCTGGTTGGCGTCGAAGGTTTCATGTTCGGCATCGATACCCCACGTCAGCGTCAAATCATCCAGCGGTTTGCTGTTGATGGTGAGCTTGCCGCCATAGAAATCGGTTTTTTGCTGGGATGCGCCAATGCTGGTGACCCGACCGGCTGAAAGCGTCGGGAACGGATAAAACGTCAGGCTTTCGTCGCGGTAGTAAATTTGTGCCACCAGATCCTGACCCCAGAAATCGGTGTTGGAGTATTGCAGGTTGATCAGGTGGCGTTCAGTGCCCGGAATACGGTCGGAGTCGAGATTGTTTTTGTTGTAGGCGTTGCCTGAACCCGTTACGGCCGAGAAGTTCTCGCCAAGATACAGGCCGTGCTTACCGTCGGATTCGCTTTTGTAATACTGCGTGGTGAGCTGCAGCTGCTGATGCTCGTCGATGTTCAGCGTGCCGGTGCCCATCACGTCCAGACGGTCGGAGTATTGTAAACCGGTCTGGGTGTTATCAATGTTCACCTCGTCGCCCTTGCCGTCGTACCAACCGCCAAAGCGCTGATAAGCGACCGACATGCGCCCGGAAGCGTGGTCGTTGCCGCCGCTGACCGCCGCTGCGACGTTTTCGTCATTATCGTTATGGCTGTTGAAGCCCGATTTTACGCCGGTCTGGAACTCGACTTCGGTTTCCGGCTGGCCCTTTTTGGTGACGATATTGATCAAGCCGCCAGTACTGCCGCCGCCGTAAAGGGAGGTTGCGCCGGAGATCACTTCTATGCGCGCGATGTTAAACGGATCGATTGAATCCAGCTGGCGGCTGTCGCTGCGCGAGGAGTTTAAGCGCACGCCGTCGACCATCACCATCATCGAACGACCACGCATGTTCATCCCGTAGTTGGTACGCCCCTGGCTGCTAACATCCATACCAGGAATCAACTGCGCCAGCACCTCTTTGAGCTCTTTACCGCCCTGAACCTGCTGTTCAATGTCGGCTTGTTCGATAACCCAGGTGGTCTGCGCCATATCGGCAATGGTGTGGTTAGTACGGCTGGCGGCAACCACCAGGGTGTCATCTTTTTGTGTTTCAGCCGAGGCGTTAGCGGCTAATGTCAAAAACAAACCCGAGCTGAGTGCCCGATACCAATGCGGTTTCATTGTGGCGATCGTCCTGAATTATCGAGATACCGGGGCCTGAGGCCCGAACGGCAAGAACATCACCCGCGCGGGTGATAATGATTTTCAGAATGATAAGGATTGTTATTAAAATGTAAATAGTTATTGCAGAAAACTACCTTTTTAAGGACATGATTTTGATGGGGTTTTGTGGGTGGATAGCTATGGGCTAGGAGCAGGCACAACCATCCAGCAAACTTCGCGCGGCACTAAGTTGCACTACGCGACAAATTGTCGCATAGTGTTGTCTGTAGTGCGTCAAACACTGACGTATCGATTGAAACCACCCAATACCTTACTGGCACGGGTGATTACATCATGAGGTTTTAAAATGGCAACAAGCATCCGCTTAGATGATGATTTTGTTGAAGAAGTGAAAATACACGCAGAGGCGATGAGCCGTAGCGTGCCCAAACAGATTGAGCACTGGGCTAAGATTGGCCGCATTGCTGAGGAGAATCCCGATCTGTCATTTTCCTTCATCAACGAAATCCTGCTGGCGAAAGCAGAAATGGACAACGGGAGAATGAAGAAATATGTGCGCAGAAAAGACCGGTCAGGGAATTGAGGTTTACCAGTCAAGCCGCTTTGAGAAAGCCTTCAACCGCCTGACCAAAAGCGATCAAGATAGCGTTGATGACGAAATTGATCGCATCATCGAAAACCCGGAGATTGGCGAGCGCAAGAAAGGCGATCTCAGCTATCTGTGGGTGCATAAATTCTACATGGGAAAGCAGCAGTACCTGCTCGGCTACACCTGGGTGGACCTGAGACTGGAGATCTATCTCCTGAGCCTGGGAACGCATGAGAATTATTACGATGAGCAAAAGCGGCACCGCAAAGCCGACCTGAAACTGATTGGGTAATGTTGAGTGAGAACAGTTATCTTTTTAAAACAGCCAGATATCCCAACTGGCCTGGCCTGGCATGCGAAGCGCCCCTGACATAGCCTTTCTGGAAGGCGCCTCGCAACCTCTAAAGTAACGTTATGTAATTCAGGTTTAAGGCTTTTACTCTCGTTATCAGATTCGTAAAGTGGTTGCGTTGCGGCACATCCGCAATCGGGCGTAGGAACCCGCATTCTACAGAGCAAATTTTTAATAGGATGCTCAATATGACTTCTATCCCGACACTGACTTGCTGTCACTCTGACGAACGCGTTACTGACCACTCCATCACCCTGCCTCTTACAGTTGAAGCGGATCTCTTCGAGATCGCCGCCCGCTGCGCCGCGCTGGTGAGCGTATTGATCGAAACAGATGACAGTGCATCCCGCACTGCGCTCTGCGAACATCTGCTGCGCGCTGCAAAAGCTGCGTGAACTCTGTGATACCGAACTCCCGCCGCACCTTATCGTGCAGTTGATCCAAGGGGAAACACTCAACTCCTGTATGCCGGACTGCTGGCAGGAAACCGCTCCCTAGGTGGATTATGCGCTGGCTTTGGTGCAGGCAATTTTGGGCGGAACATTGCCCGCCAGCGTCGAGAAAGAACTGGCGGGGATGCTGCACGATCTGGTCTGGCTGCTGAATGAGTTTGTGAAGGAGCCGTATATCAGCGTGCATTAAGCGCGGGTGGAAATCGGTGAACGCGTTTTGATTTAAGGTTGTTAAAAGGGGCTTTGGCAGGTCCCTTTAATGCGTTTGAGGATGGGGTCAAAGTTGAGCTTTGGTAACGTTATATTTTTATACACTTACAATATCGATTGCTGTTAATGTGGAGCATTTCATATCTGTTAAAGGTAACAACGGAATTTCGAAATTATTATCATTACTGCATACTTGACACTATCCCGTATCAATCAATGGAATGCTGGTCATGTAGTTAGTTGTTTCCCCCGGATATATAGGCATCTGAAATATCTGGATCCTTCAATAAAAATACAATATAATTCCTCTCACTCTTGCTAGCTTAATCTGAAAAAATCATTCCTAACGATTAGATTAAGTGCAAGTTCTTGTTACTATATTAATAGATCTTGCATCAAAATATAGATATGTGAATTTCATTTCTCAAATCGACTTGTTAACAAGGTTATTTTTAATTTAACAATAAAAAGAGGTTCCAAATTGGACAATCAAAAAGCAAAGCTCAATCAAGATCAAATAATTGAATATTTAATCAAATCAATAATTAGGACAGATGGTTACTTAAATTATTCCAATACAAAATCGACAGTCATATTGACTTTATCTGCAGCTTTTCTAACCTTAATAGCAAGTAACTTTAAAAATCTCTCCGCGGAATTCCCAGAGCCTTGTGCTTTTCTAATATTAAAAGCAACAGTGCTTCTTATTTTTATTTGCTTAATAACTTCAATTTACTTATCAATTACAGCAATAACTCCATTCACAGGAAAAAGTAAAGGATGTAATACATTTTCATTCGTAGACGTATATAGCAATTATGATGTCACTTCCTATGAGCTTTCCTGCTTGCGAGAGATGGAAAAAGAAAACATTATTAAAGATCTAAGTCGACTTCACTACAATTTAGCTGAATCAATTTTAATTAAATATCAAGCTCAAAAAAAATCAATGCGCTGCATTAAAATCGCGCTCCTTACATCTCTATTGATTTTAGTCGTGTACGTGGTGAAATAAAAATGAAAAACAACTTCGAATCAGCATTTAATGATATAAAAAACATTTTAACAAAAGAGGGAGTAAAGAAAAGCCAAAATCCCATTGAAAAAAAATTAGCACGTGAAAGTTTTCAGAGCCGTTCAGGAAACCTTTCGCTCGAAAGTGATACATTTTTTTTAGAAAGTACGTCTTACCAACTCAATACTATTGCCGATGACGATTTAAACGAAGACAATGTTAGCGAGTTGATGAATATTTATTTTGGCTCTCGAACATTCATCCATAACGGGATTGGTACGCATCCAGATTTCAATGAAATAGGTAAAGAAGACCAGAAAATACTATACGGATATACCAGCACATTATTTATAGACATTATAGGATCAACAAAGCTAAGTTTTGAAATAGATAACCCACTGATAGTATTTCGTATAAAAAACTATATATTGCGCTATTCGATAGCAATAATTCAAGCATTTGGCGGCGTTGTTCATCGAATTATGGGAGATGCGATACTGGCATTTTTTAGGAGTAATGATAATGAAGGAGATAAAGAGGTAGATAGCGCAATCGATGCAATCAACAGCGCATCTTACATAATAAAATTCATGAATTCAAAAGTCATAAACGGTCTTAAGGAATATGTTAACACTGAGGAATTAGGACTGAGAATTGGAATCGAACATGGTGACAAAGATGCTGTTTTATGGTCTAGTTATGGGATAAACAACACTCGAGAAATCACAGCGACATCATTTTACGTAGATGTCGCTGCCAAATTACAACAAGCGACAGAAAAAAACACAATCCTTATTGGTCAAAACATTAAAAGAAAAATAGGTTTAGATAACTCACAGTCATCGCATTATAGTAAAGTTTTTTTAAAGTTTGATGAAAATGCAAAATATAGAGCGTTTTCGCTGTCACAGAAGTATATAGATTCTCTGCCTGAAAAGGCTATCATTGATGACAATGAAATCGAAATTAAAGCTTATGTTGGAGATGTCCAATATTATGCTTTCTCCAAATCAATCCCAATTGGAGAGAAAATTACATTTAAAGCTCAAATCCGAAGCCAACCGAATCAAAAAGGATTATTTTTTGTTTTCACAAGAATCAACCATGGAACAGCATCTTGGTTTGCAAAGAATAATGGAAAAACGAAAACCCCAAGTAAAATCCCAGCTATTGAAAAAGAAAACGGGGTATACACGGCTGAACATTCTGAGGATGCGACGTATAAAGGATTACATTCAATGAAAGTTTCTATCGTGAAAAAAAACACTTTTAATGAAGAAACAGAACTAAATTTCATACCTCAGGCACACTTTTACGTATTCATACGTTAACGCATAGCAATCAAGTATATAACTTATGTTGCGCCAGTAATCTCCTGGCGCACCTTCGTATGTCCTGTAACTAAAAACATCCTGCGCAAATGCAACATTCAATCTGCACTTTTTGCCCTTCCAGCGTTCTGGCTCAGCAATATTTCCCTCTCTCTCCGCCTTAATACCCCGCGCCTGCGCGCCCCATTCATCCTGATCGTCCCAGCGACCAGAACCGCAATTACCCGTTACGCTAGTTTTATGGCATCCAGAAGGCAATAACGGCGCACAACCTGTAGCTAGGCATACCACAACGGTAAGCATAAACATCTTCCCTGGCATTTCACGCGATCTCAAGCCTTAAACTTCTGGCCTCGTTTACCCGTCAAAATTGAATTTCGATTTACCACTTCACAAAAAGCAGAACCAATATAAAAAACACAGGTACAGGCCATAAGGGACCGTTTGGGAAAAAATAAAACAGTACGAATGCGAATAATATTGTCAATATGGCTGGGCCATAGTCGGAGAGTAAAGACTTAAAAATCCGTTTTAACATCCTGCATATTATATTAACCATGATTATAGCACCTCGCCGCCCCTGGCAATTTAACTTAAATAAACCCGACGATTATAAGAGGCAACAAGCGAACGGTAAATAAGCGCATTACATTTTACAAACAACACTCTTTTAAGAGAACGTTTAAACGAGCTGCGTAATATCCAAAGAATTTTAAATATTTTAGGTGGCGCTGGCATTAGACGGCAGGCGTATATTGTGCTCGCATTTCTGCCCGGCGGCGGCTGACGCCTTGCACGGCCTACAAAACTACCCAATAAACCTTACAACTCCCCAAACCCCAGCACCCCATCCCTGTCCGCCAGGCTTTCATAAACCCTCTCAACAGCAGCTTTCACCTTCTCCGTCATCGGATAATAAAACCCGACAATATCCGGCTGAACCCCTAAAAACACCACCTCCCCCACATCATCCTTCAGCTGATCCACCAGGTAATTCAGCGGCATATTGTGGGTAGTCATCATAAACATCTCGGCGATATCGTCCGGGTCGATGCGGCGGATCTCGCCTTGGTTTAATCCCATATCCGTCGCATCGACAATCAACAGCCGCGCCGGGCGCAGCTCGCGGATGGCGACCACGTCGTTCTCAGGGGCGCTGCCGCCGTCGAACACCACCCAGTCGCCGCGTGGAGATTCCCGGCACATCTCGGCCAGCAGCGGACCAGCCCCATCGTCGCCCATCATGCTGTTGCCGACGCAGAGTAATACATCAGTCACGTTGCCTCCGAACCATCAGATAGATGGCGTTTTCCTGGTGAATGGCGTGGAGCATGTTAAGCATGTGGCTGCTCCATTCCTGCTGCTGCGCCGTCTGCCCTGCCCTTGCGGCGTCAAAGGCGTTGGCGAGCATCACAATATGATTAGCGTCGATGACGATCTCCCCGTAGCGCGGCACGCCTTCCATTTTGCGCCGCGCCTCGCTCCCTGCTTCGAGGGTGGCGATCCACGTCAGATAGTCGTCCCACGGGCAGGTCAGCGCCGCCTCCAGGCAGTCGATGACCCCCAGATGGTGGCCGATCGCCAGCCCGTAGTAGATCACCTGCTGGGCGTCGTCGGGGGTGTCGTCACTTTCGTCAATGAACTTACGGCTAAGCTGGCTGAATACCACCGTCTCACTCATCAGATACGCTCCTGCCCGACCACCTCAATGAGGTTGCCGACGATTTCGTTCAGGCGCGGGTCGTTCTCGTGCGCCAGCCAGCGGGCCACGCTCTCGTCGCCCTCGATCAGGTGACGCATAAAGTCGTCGGCGATCTGGCGACCGTAGCGGTAGCCCGCCAGACGGCGCGCGGCGCGATCGATGCGTACCCGCAGGGGCTGTAGCATTTCCGGGTGGAGGATATCGGCGGGCTGGTTGTCCAGCGCCCCCGGCTCGCGGGCGTGGATTTTTTGCTCTAAAAGCCCCAGCGCCATTGCAAAGCCGTACAGGGTGGCGGCAGGCGACGGCGGGCAGCCGGGAATGTACACGTCCACCGGTACGATTTTATCGGTGCCGCCCCAGACGCAGTACAGGTCGTGGAAGATGCCGCCGGAGTTGCCGCAGGCCCCGTAAGAGATACAGATTTTTGGATCGGGGGCCGATTCCCACGCGCGCAGCGCCGGGGAGCGCATCGCGCGGGTGACCGCGCCGGTAAACAGCAGAATATCGGCGTGGCGCGGGGATGGCACCACTTTGATGCCAAAGCGTTCGGTGTCGAAAATCGGCGACAGGGTGGCGAAGATTTCGATTTCACACCCGTTGCAGCCGCCGCAGTCCACGCGGTAGACATAGGCAGAACGCTTAATTTTTTTCAGCAGCGAGGCCTTCATGCTGGCGATGGAGTCGTCCACCGTCACCGGCACCGGGATCCCCTGTTCGTTACGCGGCCCTAACAGTTCGCTCATCGTGTCGCTTCCTTCATTTCGCGGGTCAGATGGATTTTGTCCGACGGGGTCAGCCCCTGCAGGCGCTTGCAGTCCGGGCAGGTTTCAAAACTCTCCCGGTGCGATTCGGCGCGTTTGTCGCCGTTGTGGCGCAGCAGTTCAATCACGTAATCGATCTCTTTCTGGACCGCATACGGGCGCTCGCAGACCCGGCAGTGGCAGATATCGAAGCGCGACTGCTGCAGGAAATCGGCTTTGCTCCACACCGCCAGCTCGTACTCCTGCGACAGCTTGATGGCCGTGGTCGGGCAGACCTCTTCGCAGCGCCCGCAGAAGATGCAGCGCCCAAGGTTGAACTGCCAGGTCAGCTGGCCGAACTGCAGATCGGTTTCCACCGTCAGGGCGTTCGACGGACAGGCATTCACGCAGGCCGCGCAGCCGATGCACTGCTGCGGGTTGTGCTCCGGCTTGCCGCGCATATTTTTGTCGACCGCAATCGGCTGCAGCGGATAGGACTCCGTGACCACGCCGGTTTTGATGACTTTTTTAATAAACGTAAACATGGGTGCTCCGGGTTATTTCAGCGGCGAGTTTTTGCGTTCGATGCTGTAGCGTTCCAGTTCTTTATACGGAACCACCTTGCTTTTCTTCTTCCGCACGTCCACCACCGTCATGCGGTCGGTGCAGGAGTAGCACGGGTCGAGGCTGCCGATAATCAGCGGCGCGTCAGAGACGGTGTTGCCGCGCAGCATATAGCGCAGGGTTGGCCAGTTGGCGTAGGTGGCCGCCCGGCAGCGCCAGCGCCACAGCTTCTGGTTGTCGCCGGTCATGCTCCAGTGGATATCATCCCCGCGCGGCGCTTCGCTAAAGCCCAGCGCAAAGCGGTTCGGGATGTAGGTAAAGCCTTCCACCATCAGCTCGCCGCCCGGCAGGTTGTCGAGGCCGAAATCGATCATGTTCAGGGCGGTGTAGACTTCGTTGATGCGCACTTTCAGGCGCGAAATCACGTCGCAGCCCTGCTCGGTGTGGACTTCCATCGGCAGCAGGCCGTAGCCAACAAACGGGTGATCGGCGCGGGTGTCGCGGGCATGGCCGCTGGCGCGCACCATCGGGCCGACGTTGCTGAAGTCGCGGGCGATCTGCGGGTCGAGGCGGCCCACGCCGACGGTGCGCTGGTCGATGTTCGGCGTACTCAGCAGAATATCCACCAGATCCTGCACTTCGCGGCGCATCTGCTGGGCCAGCAGGCGGGTCTGGATCATGTCGTCTTTCAGCAGATCGCGACGGATGCCGCCGATCAGGTTCAGGCCGTAGGTTTTACGCGCCCCGGTAAGGATCTCCGCCATCTTCATGGAGGTTTCACGCACGCGGAAGAACTGCATAAAGCCGGAGTCGAAGCCAACGAAGTGGCAGGCCAGGCCGAGGTTCAACAGGTGCGAGTGCAGACGCTCCACCTCCAGCAGAATGGCGCGGATCATCTGGGCGCGTTCCGGCACCACGATCCCCATCGCGTTCTCCACCGAGGTGGTGTAGGCGGTGCTGTGGGCAAAGCCGCAGATGCCGCACACGCGGTCCGACAGGAAGGTGACTTCGTTGTAGCCCATCCGCGTTTCCGCCAGCTTTTCCATCCCGCGATGAACGTAAAACAGGCGGTAGTCGGCGTCGATAATGTTCTCGCCGTCAACGAACAGGCGGAAGTGGCCCGGTTCGTCGGAGGTGACGTGCAGCGGGCCAATCGGCACCACGTTGTTTTTCTTGTCGCCGAGTTCGTTAATGAATTCGTAGGTTTCTTTATCGGTGGTCGGGGCCGGGCGCTGACGGTAATCCATGCTGTCTTTACGCAGCGGATAGAGTTCGTCCGGCCAGTCATCCGGCAGCACCAGCCGACGTTCGTCCGGCAGGCCAACCGGGATCAGGCCGTACATGTCGCGCACTTCGCGCTCGCCCCAGACGGCAGCAGGCACGCGCGGGGTGACGGACGGGAACTCCGGTTTGTCGGCGTCCACTTCCACGCGCACGGTGAGCCAGCAGCGGGTGCCCTGCTCCATCGACAGCACGTAGTAGACGGCGTAGCTGCCGCAGAGCTGGCGTTCGTCATTGCCAAACAGCACCGACAGCCAGCCGCCCTGCTTGTAGTACAGGAACTCGACCACTTCCGGCAGATAGTTGATTTTCACCGTCACGGTGATTTGATCTTTGGTCTGCCAGGCCTCATCCAGCACAACGCCCGGGAAGGCCTGATGCAGCGCGGCGAGATAGTGTTGACCTACTTTTTCTTCAGACATGGTTATTCTCTACAATCACGCCGCCAGCAAGGAGACGAAAGCTAAAAATGCCAGACCAAAACCGGCCCAGGTAATACGGGAGGTGGCGTTAAAGCGCAGGCGCGCCATGCTGTTCTCGAACAGCGCAATCACCAGCACGCCAGCCACCAGCTTGACCACCGCGATCGCGATAGCCAGCAGCAGGCCGCCTGCGGAAAACTGCGTCATCTGTCCCCAGGGAATAAACACCCCGACGAACATCTGCAGCACCACCAGCTGTTTCAGGCTGATGCCCCACTTCAGCACCGCAAAGCCTGCGCCGCTGTATTCCGACAGCGGGCCTTCCTGCAGCTCTTGTTCAGCTTCCGCGAGGTCAAACGGCAGTTTGCCCATCTCAATAAAGGTGGCGAACGCGCAGGCGCACATCGCCAGAATCAGCGTCAGGGAGTGCGCCACCGGCCAGTGGTAAACGGTCGCTGTTACCGCGCTGATATGGGTGGTGCCCGCCACCTGCGCCGCAACCCACAGGCCCAGCAGCAGGATCGGCTCCACCAGTACGCCAAGCATCGCTTCACGACTTGCGCCAATCCCGGTGAACGGGCTGCCGGTATCCAGCCCGGCGATGGCGAAGAAGAAGCGCGCGATGGCGAAGAGGTAAATCAGAGTAATCAGATCGCCCAGCGCCGGGACTGGTGAGGCGACAGTCACCACCGGCAGCGCGGTAGCAATGGCGAACATCACCCCCACCATCACCAACGGCATCAGGCGGAATACCCAGCCGGAGGCCGCCGGGCCCACGCTCTGGCGGCCCAGCAGTTTCACCAGATCCCGATACTCCTGGAAGATATCCGGCCCGCGACGGGTATGCAGACGGGCACGCGCCACACGGGTAATACCGGCCAGCAGCGGCGCCACGGCAAACAGCACCAGCGCCTGAATCAATGCAAAGAGTAAAGTCATGTTCAGGCTCCTCGGGACACAATAACCACCACCAGCACCGCCAGCTCAATCAGGGCGATACGGTGGAATAATACGGCGGTGCATTCGCACTGCCAGCCGGGGATAAAGCGCACCGGGTTCAGCCATTTGCGCAGCTTCAGCACCGGCGCAAAGGACTCTTTTACCGGCATCGCAAAGCCGTGGGCGGTGATCACCATCGCTTGTTCATGGTCGTATCCGCACACCCAGGCAGAGCCGCGGGAGCGGTTCGGCAGGCGGTTGCCTTTGAAAATGACCATCACGATAAACGGCAGCAGCAGCCCTGCGATCAGCAGCAGAGCGATCGTTGGCGGCGAGACGGTGGAGACAGCGCCGCCACTCATCGGGAACATGCGGCTAATCACGGGCAGGAACCAGGGGGCAGCAACACCGCCCGCCACGCAGCACAACGCCGCCAGCACGGTACTGACGGTCATCAGCCACGGCGCGGCGTGCGCATTTTCCGCTTCTGCGGTGCGCGGTGCGCCCAGGAAGGTGACGCCGTAGACTTTCGCCATACACATCACCGCCAGCGCGCCGGTAATGGCCAGACCGACCGCCAGCAGCGGCCCTAAAAGCCGGGCGATAAAGGCGTCGTGGGTGCCGAGGTTAAAGAAGGATTGATAGATCACCCACTCCCCGGCAAAGCCGTTCAGCGGCGGCAATGCGGCCATCGCCATCAGGCCCACCAGCATGGCAAGCGAGATCAGCGGCATTTTTTTGCCGATGCCGCCCAGCTTCTCGATGTCGCGATGGCCGGTGCGATACCACACCGCGCCCGCGCCGAGGAACAGCGTGGTTTTAAACAGACCGTGGCTGACCAGGTGATACAGCCCCCCGGTGAAGCCCAGCGCAATCAGCAGGCTGCTGTGCAGAGCGATACCGGTAACGCCCGCGCCCAGGCCGAGCAGGATAATGCCGATGTTTTCCAGGGTGTGGTACGCCAGCAGGCGCTGGATGTTGTGCTCCATCAACGCGTACAGCCCGCCGATAAAGGCGGTGATCATCCCCATCACCAGCAGCAGCACCCCGAGCCACAGCGGCGGTAACGCCCCGCTGAGAGACACGGTGAGCATGCCGTACAGCCCGACCTTCATGACGACGGTGGAGAACAGCGCGGCAGCCGGGGCGCTGGCGTTAGCATGCGCCTGCGGTGCCCAGCCGTGCAGCGGGATGACGCCCGCCAGCAGGCCAAAGCCCGCCAGCCCCGGCAGCCAGACGCTGGCACCCGGTGCCTGCGCGGTGGCCATGGCATTCATGGCCACAAAATCCAGGGTGCCGTAGAACTGCCACGCCTGCCAGCAGGCAAGTGCCAGCAGCAGCGTACCCAGACGACCCAGCACAAACCACAGCTTGCCGGACTGGGCGCAGCCGGTAAGGAACGCGGCGCACAGGGCCATGATTTCAGCCATCACCACCAGCCAGCCGAGGTTATCGACCACGATGGCGGCCACGGCGGCGGCCATCAGCAGGTTCGCCAGCACGCCGGTATTTTTCACCTGCGGGTGACGCTGCCAGGCGATGGTAAACAGACTGATAAGACAGGCTGGCAGGCCAATGGCGACAAGCCATACCGCGCGGATACCGGTCAACTGCATCCCGGCGTGCAGCCAGGCGATCTGCCCGTGCAGCGCCAGGGTCTGCGGGTCGGCCAGCAGGGTAATAACCCCTGCCATCACCGTCATGGCACTGGCAATCACCCCGCCGATCCCGGCGATGGCGCCGCTCAGGGGCTTGTGGGCGCAGAAGATAAACGCCAGCACGGCGCTTATCAGGAACAGACCCAGCGCCGGGTTAATTAACGAAAAGGCGTTCATCCGCGCTCTCCTTGTTGCGACTGGAACAGCGACAGATCGCCCAGATCGGTATTCATGGTGAGTTCACGCTTGCGCTTGCTGGCGCGGGCGATGTCGTCGTTATTGACCAGCCGCAGGGATTGGGTCGGACAGGTGCGCACGCATGCAGGGCCGTCGGGGTCGAAGTAGCACAGGTCGCACTTCACCGCGATGGCGCGCACGCCCGGCACCCAGTCAAGGAACGGGCTGACGCGGGCGGGTGCCGGCGGTGCCATCGGCGCCTTGCTGGTGTTGCTGTTGGCGGGGATCGCCCGCGGACGGCTGCCGCCAAACTCCACGGCGCCAAACGGACAGGCAATACCGCACAGCTTGCAGCTGACGCACAGGCTTTCATTCAGCTGGATGGCGCCGTCAATGCGGGTGATGGCGTTAACCGGGCACACCTGGGCGCAGGGGGCGTCTTCGCACTGGTGGCAAAGCTGCGGCGCGGAGTCATTGCGGTTACGCATCACTTTCAGTCGCGCCTGGCTTTGCAGACCATGCAGGCGATGGGTCTCTGAGCAGGCCGCCTCACAGGTGTGGCAGCCGATACACAGCGTAGGATCAGCAATTACAAAACGATTCACCTGGAGTCCTCTGGTGAGAGTCATTTTTGACGATAAGTGTCGAAAGTGTCATTTCGACACCTGTCGACAGCGTATTCAGGCCACAGCGTGGTGTTTGGCGAGCGTCTCGAGCGTCAGCGATTCGCCGCGTTCGGTTGCCTGATAGAGCGCGGCGTAGATCCCGCTGATGGTATCGAGGAAATGAGACAGCACCGCCTCGCGCTCATCCACGCTGATGCTGCCGTCGAGCAGGCCGTCAGCGCCCAGCCGGGCGCGGGCAATCAGCACGCTGGCCTGTTCGTCCCGCGCTTCGACGGTGTAGTGAAAGACATGGCCGTTGAACGCCTGTTCAGGGGTGACGCGGATCAGGAAGTGGTCGAACAGCCAGAAGCCCAGCCCGCTATCCGTATTGCTGGCCACGCTCAGATGCAGACTGGCTTTAGACAGCGTAATGCCCTGAATCAATGAGTTGCCGTAGTGATTCCAGTGGGTACGCAGGACGCGCTGCTGTCCGGCAATAAAATTTGCTTTCTCGCTTAATTCGGAAAGGTTCATGGTGAAATACCTAATGCTCTTTTTGAAGAAGTTGACTGCATTAAGCACGTTCCATGCCAGTTTTTAACTGATTGATTTTTATAATTAATTGAATTTTAGTTGTGAATAGCAACACAAAATGACATGTCATTTCGTCATCTTTGTCCGCACGCAGACACCCTCTCCCCGCCTTTAACTAAAACCTGGCATCAATATTGCTATTACCCGGTAAGACCTCACCAGGAAACGCACTATGCACGAGATCACCCTCTGCCAGCAGGCGCTGGAATTGATTCAACACCAGGCTCATGAACATCACGCGAAGCGGGTCACCGGCGTGTGGCTGCGCGTTGGCGCGTTTTCCTGCGTGGAAAGCAGCGCCCTGCAGTTTTGCTTTGAGCTGGTATGCCGGGAGACGGTCGCCGAAGGCTGCGACCTGCATCTGGAAGAGCAGCAGGCGGAATGCTGGTGTCGGGACTGCGAGCAGTATGTCCAGCTATTAACCCACCGCGTGCGCCGCTGCCCGGACTGCGGCGGCAGCGATTTGAATATCGTTGCCGACGACGGGCTGCATATCACCCGTCTGGAAATTGAACAGGAGTAAACCATGTGTACCACCTGCGGTTGCGACCAGGGCAACTTATATATAGAAGGCGACGAGCATAATCCTCACTCTGCTTTTCGCAGCGCCCCGTTCTCCCCTGCCCCACGCCCGGCGCTGCGCGTCACGCGCATTGACGCGACGCCGTTTGCCCCCGCTGAAGCCAGCACAGGCCAGCTGGATTACGGTCACGGCGAAGCGGGCACCCACGCGCCGGGCCTGAGCCAGCGCAAAATGGTCGAGATAGAGATGGACGTGCTGGGCAAGAACAATCAGCTGGCCCGGCGCAACCGCGAGTTGTTCAGCCGTAAAAAGCAGCTGGCGCTGAATCTGGTCTCCAGCCCCGGCTCCGGTAAAACCACCCTGCTGACGGAAACCTTAAAACGCCTGCAGCAGCGCGTGGCCTGCGCGGTGATCGAAGGCGATCAGCAGACGGTGAACGACGCGGAACGCATTCGCGCCACCGGCACCCCGGCGATTCAGGTCAATACCGGCAAAGGCTGTCACCTGGACGCGCAGATGATCCATGACGCGATGCAGCGCCTGCCGCTGGATGACGGCGGGATTATGTTTATCGAAAACGTCGGTAACCTGGTCTGTCCGGCAAGCTTTGACCTTGGCGAGCGTCATAAGGTGGCGGTGCTGTCGGTCACCGAGGGCGAGGACAAACCGCTGAAATACCCGCATATGTTTGCCGCCGCGTCCATCATGCTGCTGAATAAGGTCGATCTGCTGCCGTACCTCACCTTTGACGTCGAGAAATGCCTCACCGCCGCCCGGGAAGTGAATCCGGAAATCGAGATCCTGCTGGTCTCCGCGACTCGCGGCGACGGCATGGATGCCTGGCTTGACTGGCTGGAGACGCAGCGATGTGCATAGGCGTTCCCGGTAAAATTAGCGCCATCCACGATGGCATGCAGGCCCAGGTCGATGTTTGCGGCATCCTGCGCGATGTGGATCTGACCCTGGTCGGCATCCATGACGAAAACGGCAACAGCCGCCTCGGCCAGTGGGTGCTGGTCCACGTGGGGTTTGCGATGAGCGTAATAGATGAAGAGGAGGCGCTGGACACCCTCGCCGCCCTGCAGAACATGTTCGACGTCGAGCCGGACGTGGGTTCGCTGCTGTTTGGCGAGGAGCATCGCTAATGCGCTTTGTTGATGAATACCGCGATCCGCAGAAGGTGATGCGCCTGATTGAGACCCTCAAGGTCCGCGCCGGGGCGTTACGCTATACCGCCCAGCGCCCGCTGCGGATCATGGAGGTGTGCGGCGGGCACACCCACGCCATCTTTAAGTTTGGGCTCGATCAGCTCCTGCCCGACAACATCGAGTTTATCCACGGCCCCGGCTGTCCGGTGTGCGTCCTGCCGATGGGCCGCATTGACACCTGTATTGAGATTGCCCACCACCCGGAGGTGATCTTCTGTACCTTCGGCGACGCGATGCGCGTCCCGGGTAAAAACGGTTCGCTGCTGGATGCCCGGATGCGCGGCGCGGACGTGCGGGTGATTTACTCCCCCGCCGACGCCCTGAAGCTGGCCCAGCAAAATCCGGATCGTAAGGTGGTCTTTTTCGGGCTGGGGTTCGAAACCACCATGCCCGCCACCGCCCTGACCCTGCGCCAGGCGAAGGCCGCGAAGGTGTCGAATTTCTACTTTTTCTGCCAGCACATCACCCTGATCCCGGTACTGAAAAGCCTGCTCGAACAGCCGGAAAACGGCATCGACGCGTTTCTGGCTCCGGGGCATGTGAGCATGGTGATTGGCACCCACGCCTACGATTTTATCGCCGGGGAGCATAACCGCCCGCTGGCGGTGGCCGGGTTTGAACCGGTCGATCTGCTGCAGGGGGTGTTGATGCTGGTTGAGCAGAAGATCGAAGGCGTCAGTCGGGTCGAAAATCAGTATCGCCGCATTGTGCCGGAGGCGGGTAACGCCGTGGCGCAGGCGGCGATAGCCGAGGTGTTTGGTATTGAAGGCGACAGCGAATGGCGCGGGCTGGGGGTAATTGAGCACTCCGGCGTACACCTGACCGAAGGCTATCGCCAGTTTGACGCCGAGCATCACTTTACGCCGCAGGCGCAGGCCGTCTGCGACGATCCAGAGGCGCGCTGCGGGGCGGTGCTGACCGGGCGCTGCAAACCGGCGCAGTGTCCGCTGTTTGGTAATAAATGCACGCCGCAAAGCGCCTTTGGCGCGCTGATGGTGTCATCGGAAGGGGCGTGTAGCGCCTGGTATCAGTACCGTTCTCAGGAGTGTGAAAGTTGAAACAGATAACCCTCGCCCACGGGAGCGGCGGACAGGCCATGCAGCAGCTGATCGGCGAGCTTTTTATGCGTGCCTTCACCAACCCGCTGCTGAACGAGCAGGAAGATCAGGCCCGCATTCCGCTACATGAGCTAACCGCACACGGCGACCGGCTGGCCTTTTCCACCGACAGCTATGTGATTGATCCGCTGTTCTTCCCCGGCGGCGATATCGGCAAGCTGGCGGTATGCGGCACGGCCAACGACGTCGCCGTCAGCGGGGCTATCCCGCGCTGGCTCTCCTGCGGCTTTATTCTGGAAGAGGGGCTGGAGATGGCGACCCTCGAGCGCATCGTCACCAGCATGGCCGCAACGGCGGCGGCGGCGGGGATCACCATTGTCACCGGCGATACCAAAGTGGTGCCGCGCGGCGCGGCGGATAAAGTGTTTATTAATACCGCCGGTATCGGTTCTATTCCCGGCGGGTTAAACTGGGGGATGCGCCAGATTGCGGTCGGCGATGTGCTGCTGGTGAGCGGCACCCTGGGCGATCACGGCGCGACCATCCTCAACCTGCGCGAAGGCTTAGGTCTCGAAGGCGATCTGCAAAGCGACTGCGCAGTGCTGACGCCGTTGATTCAGGCGCTGCGTGATGTGCCCGGCGTAAAAGCCCTGCGTGACGCCACGCGCGGCGGCGTGAATGCCGTCGCCCACGAGTTTGCCGCCAGCAGCGGCTGCGGCATTGAGCTGCAGGAAGGCGCCCTGCCGGTGAAATCCGCGGTACGCGGCGCATGCGAACTGCTGGGGCTGGATCCGCTCAACTTCGCCAACGAAGGCAAGCTGGCAATCGTCGTTGAGCGCAGCGCGGCACAACAGGTGCTAGCCTTATTACATCAGCAGCCGTTAGGTCAGAATGCGGCGATTATCGGCGAAGTGGTGGAGCGTAAAGGGGTCCGCCTCACCGGACTGTACGGCGTGAAGCGCACGCTGAATTTGCCCCATGCCGAACCGCTGCCGCGTATTTGCTGACTGTCGATTCTCATTTTCTGGATATCACGCATGTCGTATACACCGACGAACGATCCTATTGATCAAGGCTTGTTCGATATTACCCGTACTCTGCTGCAACAACCCGATCTCTGCGCCCTGGCACAGGTGCTGACTCAGCACGTCCGGCAGATAGACCTCGCCGACCACGTTAATATTTTGCTCTGGCAGCCGGAGCCGCGACGGGTGTATCTGTACGGCAGCGACGATCAGGACCGGGATATCCGCTGTGAAGATGAGCCCCAGCTGGCGAACGGACCGTTCCGCCGGATGCTTTCGCGCCCGGACGTACTGCACTGTAAGGCAGACACCTTCCGCGATACCTGGCCGGCGCTGGCCGGGCTGGCGTGTTACCCGCCGTTTGCTCACTACTGCCTGACGCCGCTGGCCGCCGACGGGCGGATCTTCGGCGGCTGCGAGTTCCTGCGCAGCCAGGATACGCCCTGGAGCGATAACGACTTTTCCCGCCTGCAGACGCTGACCCAGGCGGTCGGCCTGGCCGTGGAGCAGATTCAGGCCCGCCGCAACGATAGCGAAAGTTATGATTTGCTGTGCCGGGAGCGCAACGATTTTCGCCTGCTGGTCGCCATCACCAACGCCGTACTGTCGAAGCTCGACCTGGATGAGCTGGTAACCGAGGTCTCGCGCGAAATTCAGCACAACTTCGGCATTGATTCCATCAGCATGGTGCTGCGCAGCGACCGCAAAGGAAAGCTCATCGTCTACTCCACCCACTACCTGGATGAAAACGCGCCGCTGCACGATCAGAGCGAGGTGGACGAAAAAGGCACCCTGTCAGAAAAAGTGATGCGTGACCAGAAGATGCTGATGCTGAACCTGCACCATCGGGATCAGCACGCCCCTTACGAAAGAATGCTGTTTGATATGTGGGGCGAGCAGGATCAGACCCTGTGCCTGTTCCCGCTGATCTTCCGCGACCGGGTGCTCGGCACCCTGAAGCTGGCCCAGTGCAAAGCGCAGGTGTTTACCGCCGCCAACGTCAAGCTGCTGAACCAGATTGCCGAACGCATCGCCATTGCCGTGGATAATGCCCTCTCCTATCGGGAGATTAGCCACCTCAAGGAGCGGCTGATCGACGAAAACCTTGCCCTCACCGAGCAGATCAACAACGTCGCCACCGATTTTGGCGAAATTATTGGCCGCAGCTCGCCGATGATGACGGTGATGAAGCAGGTAGAGATGGTCGCCCGGAGCAACAGCACGGTGCTGATTCTGGGTGAGACCGGCACCGGGAAGGAGCTGATTGCCCGTGCCATTCACAACCTGAGCGGACGCAGCGATCGGCGGATGGTGAAGATGAACTGCGCGGCGATGCCTGCCGGCCTGCTGGAAAGCGACCTGTTCGGCCACGAGCGCGGGGCCTTTACCGGGGCCAGCGCCCAGCGCATTGGCCGATTCGAGCTGGCGGATAAAAGCACGCTGTTCCTTGATGAAGTGGGCGATATGCCGGTTGAACTGCAGCCCAAGCTGCTGCGCGTGCTGCAGGAGCAGGAGTTTGAGCGCCTCGGCAGCAACCGTATTATTCACACCGACGTGCGCCTGATTGCTGCAACTAACCGCGACTTAACGCAAATGGTCGCCGATCGTGAATTCCGCAGCGACCTCTATTACCGCCTCAACGTGTTCCCGATTTTCCTGCCGCCGCTGCGCGAGCGCCCGGAAGATATTCCCCTGCTGGTGAAGTCGTTCACCTTCAAAATTGCCCATCGACTGGGCCGCCAGATCGACAGTATTCCGGCAGATACTCTACGCCAGCTGAGTAAAATGGAGTGGCCGGGCAACGTGCGTGAGCTGGAAAACGTGATTGAACGCGCGGTGCTGTTGACCCGCGGCAACGTGCTCCAGCTGTCGCTGCCGGATATTGATTTCCCGCGCGTGGCGAACACCGCTGCACCGGAAACCGCCGTCAGCGAGATCCGTGAAGGCGAGGAGGAATATCAACACATTATGCGGGTGCTGAAAGAGACTAACGGGGTGATCGCCGGGCCAAGAGGCGCGGCAAATCGGTTAGGCCTGAAGCGCACCACGCTGCTGTCGCGCATGAAGCGCTTAGGGATCGATAAGAACGCCCTGATGTAAGAAAAAACCGGGGAATATGATGCGCAGGACGGGAATATAATTCCCCTGATTTCGGCGTGTTATTTTCCCCCAATCATCACCGTCATTCCTCTGTCATATTCTCCTGCTTCATCGTAATTCTCACCTGAATTGCCCTTACAATAAGATATTTCCGAAGAAAAATTGATCCACCGCTCAGCCCTTATCTCATGGGAAATTCAGCCAGGTCATCGGCGGCAAAATTCATGCCACATGCTAATCGAGGGTTGTCTCAGATTCTGAGTATGTTAGGGTATGACCCGTTAATTATTCTACTGGTAATGATATCGACATAAACAAATAACAGGACATTTTCTATTGCATGGCAATTAAATTAGAAGTTAAGAATCTGTATAAAGTATTTGGCGAGCACCCGCAGAGGGCCTTCAAATATATTGAAAAAGGACTTTCAAAAGAACAAATCCTGGAAAAAACCGGGCTGTCGCTTGGCGTTAAAGACGCCAGTCTGGCCATTGAAGAAGGCGAGATTTTTGTCATCATGGGATTATCCGGCTCGGGTAAATCCACTATGGTTCGCCTTCTCAATCGCCTGATTGAACCCACCCGCGGACAGGTGCTGATTGATGGCGTCGACATCGCCAGAATATCGGACGCTGAACTCCGTGAGGTGCGCAGAAAAAAGATTGCGATGGTCTTCCAGTCATTTGCCCTGATGCCGCATTTAACGGTATTACATAACGCGGCATTTGGCATGGAATTAGCCGGTATCCCGACCGGTGAACGTCAGGAAAAAGCGCTGGATGCGCTGCGTCAGGTGGGGCTGGAAAATTACGCCCATGCCTACCCGGATGAACTCTCCGGCGGTATGCGCCAGCGCGTTGGTCTGGCCCGTGCATTAGCCATCAATCCCGATATTTTATTAATGGATGAAGCTTTCTCGGCACTCGATCCCTTAATTCGTACCGAGATGCAGGATGAGCTGGTAAAACTGCAGGCAAAACATCAGCGCACCATTGTCTTTATTTCCCACGATCTGGATGAAGCGATGCGTATTGGCGATCGAATTGCCATTATGCAAAACGGCGAAGTGGTGCAGGTCGGTACCCCGGATGAAATACTCAATAATCCGGCCAACGACTATGTGCGCACCTTCTTCCGTGGGGTGGATATTAGCCAGGTCTTTAGTGCCAAAGATATTGCCCGTCGCACGCCAAACGGCATTATTCGTCGCACCCCCGGCTTTGGCCCGCGCTCGGCGCTGAAATTACTTCAGGATGAAGATCGCGAATACGGCTATGTGATTGAACGCGGCAATAAATTTGTTGGTGTGGTCTCTATTGACTCCCTGAAAACCGCGCTCAGCGAAAACCAGGGTATCGATACGGCGCTTATTGACGTCCCCCTTGCCGTGGACGCCGAAACGCCGCTCAGCGAGCTGCTCTCCCACGTCGGCCAGGCGCCGTGTGCGGTACCGGTCGTCGGAGAAGAACAACAGTACGTCGGCATCATCTCAAAACGCATGTTGCTGCAGGCTTTAGATCGCGAGGGGGCAAACAATGGCTGATCAATCTAACCCGTGGGGAACCACCGAGGCGGCGGACAGCGCGGCACAATCTGCTGACGCGTGGGGTGCCGCACCGGCGGCAGCACCTACAGACGGCGGCGGTGCTGCCGACTGGCTAACCAGCGCACCTGCGCCTGCGCCAGAACACTTCAATATTATGGATCCGTTCCATAAAACGCTGATCCCGCTCGACAGCTGGGTGACCGAGGGCATCGACTGGGTGGTGACCCACTTCCGTCCGCTGTTCCAGGGCATTCGCGTGCCGGTGGATTATATCCTTAACGGCTTCCAGCAGCTGATGCTGGGGATGCCTGCCCCGGTGGCGATTGTGATTTTCTCGCTGATTGCCTGGCAGTTTGGCAGCGCGGGAATGGGCATCGCCACGCTTATCTCGCTGATTGCGATTGGTGCGATTGGGGCCTGGTCGCAGGCGATGATCACCCTGGCGCTGGTGTTGACCGCCCTGCTGTTCTGCGTGGCGATTGGCCTGCCGATGGGGATCTGGCTGGCGCGCAGTCCCAGAGCCGCGAAGATTATTCGGCCCTTGCTGGATGCGATGCAGACCACTCCGGCGTTTGTCTATCTGGTGCCCATTGTGATGCTGTTCGGGATCGGTAACGTGCCGGGTGTGGTGGTGACGATTATATTCGCCCTGCCGCCGATTGTGCGTCTGACCATTCTGGGGATTAACCAGGTGCCGGCGGATCTTATCGAAGCGTCGCGTTCGTTTGGTGCCAGCCCGCGCCAGATGCTGTTTAAAGTCCAGCTGCCGCTGGCGATGCCCACCATTATGGCGGGGGTTAACCAGACGCTGATGCTGGCGCTGTCGATGGTGGTGATCGCCTCAATGATCGCCGTTGGCGGACTCGGCCAGATGGTGCTGCGCGGGATTGGCCGTCTCGATATGGGACTGGCGACCGTGGGCGGCGTGGGGATCGTGATCCTCGCCATTATTCTTGACCGCCTGACGCAGGCCGTCGGTCGCGACTCGCGCAGTCGTGGCAACCGTCGCTGGTACACCACCGGCCCAATCGGGTTACTCACCCGACCTTTCACACAATAAGGAACAACGATGCGACATAACGTACTTTTTGCCACAGCGTTTGCCACCCTTGTCTCTGCCAGCAGCTTTGCTGCTGACCTGCCTGGCAAAGGCATTACCGTTCAACCGGTTCAGAGCACCATTTCCGAAGAGTCATTCCAGACCGGGCTGGTGAGCCGGGCGCTGGAGAAGCTGGGCTACACCGTCAGCAAGCCGAGCGAAGTGGATTACAACGTCGGTTACACCTCGATTGCTGCGGGTGACGCCACCTTTACGGCGGTGAACTGGCAGCCGCTGCATGATGATATGTATGCCGCAGCGGGCGGCGATAAGAAGTTTTATCGCCAGGGGACGTTCGTGACCGGTGCCGCGCAGGGTTATCTGATCGACAAAAAAACCGCCGACCAGTACCACATCACCAATATTGAACAGCTGAAAGATCCGAAGATTGCCAGACTGTTCGACACCAACGGTGACGGCAAGGCCGACATGATGGGCTGCTCGCCGGGCTGGGGCTGTGAAGCGGTGATTAATCACCAGAACGAGGCGTTCGACCTGGCGAAGACCGTTACCGTCAGCCATGGCAACTACTCAGCGATGATGGCCGACACCATCGCCCGCTTCAAAGAAGGCAAGCCGGTTATTTACTACACCTGGACGCCGTACTGGGTGAGCGACGTGATGAAGCCGGGTAAAGATGTGGTCTGGCTGCAGGTACCGTTCTCTTCCCTCCCGGGCGAGCAGAAAGGTATCGACACCAAACTGCCTAACGGCATGAACTATGGCTTCCCGGTGAACACCATGCATATTGTGGCGAACCTTGCCTGGGCCGAGAAAAACCCGGCGGCGGCGAAGCTGTTCTCGGTAATGAAACTGCCGCTGGCGGATATCAATGCGCAGAACGCGATGATGCATGCAGGCAAATCGTCCGAAGCCGATGTCCAGGGCCACGTTGACGGCTGGATCAAAGCCCACCAGCAGCAGTTTGACGGCTGGGTGAACGAGGCGCTGGCAGCGCAGAAGTAAGTTCGTTTCCCCTCACCCTGCCCTCTCCCACAGGGAGAGGGTGATTGAGTTCCCTCTCCCTGTGGGAGAGGGTTAGGGTGAGGGCCTCAAACCGCACAATCCATCACCACAAAATTCCCCTCCTCTGCCTGCATCCGTTATTATGGTTTCCGAAAAAATAATCACTCAACTAATGATTTCAAAAACCTAATGACAAAACCCAATCAAGGGCTTAGCCCTGCACTGATCCTGCTGATGTCAGTGGCAACCGGTCTGACCGTCGCCAGTAACTACTATGCGCAGCCGCTGCTGGAAACCATCGCCCGCAACTTTTCACTCTCGGCCAGCTCCGCCGGATTTATCGTCACCGCCGCCCAGCTCGGATATGCGGTGGGCCTGCTGTTCCTCGTTCCGCTGGGTGATATGTTCGAACGCCGGGCGATGATCGTCTCCATGACTCTACTGGCTGCAGGCGGGATGTTGATCACCGCCTCCAGTCAGTCATTGACGATGATGATCCTCGGTACCGCCCTGACCGGCCTGTTCTCGGTAGTGGCGCAGATTCTGGTGCCGCTGGCCGCGACCCTCGCATCACCGGATAAGCGCGGTAAAGTGGTGGGTACCATTATGAGCGGCCTGCTGCTGGGGATTTTGCTGGCGCGTACCGTCTCGGGGCTGCTGGCAGGCATCGGTGGCTGGCGTACCGTGTACTGGGTGGCGTCAGTGCTGATGGTCTTTATGGCGCTGGCCCTTTGGCGCGGCCTGCCGAAAGTGAAGCAGGAAAATACCCTCAACTACCCGCAGCTTCTCGGCTCGGTCTTCAGCCTGTTCACCCATGATAAGCTGCTGCGCACCCGTGCGCTGCTGGGCTGTTTTACCTTCGCCAACTTCAGCATCCTCTGGACCTCAATGGCCTTCCTGCTCGCCTCCCCACCGTTTAACTATTCCGAGGGGATGATTGGCCTGTTTGGCCTGGCGGGCGCGGCGGGCGCGCTGGGCGCACGACCGGCGGGCGGCCTGGCGGATAAGGGGAAATCGCACCTCACCACTACCGCCGGACTGGTACTGCTGCTGCTCTCCTGGGCAGCCATCTGGTACGGACACGTCTCGGTGCTGGCGCTGATTGTCGGGATCCTGGTGCTCGATCTCACCGTCCAGGGGGTGCATATCACCAACCAGACCGTGATTTACCGCGTCAAGCCGGATGCGCGTAACCGTCTGACCGCTGGGTACATGACCAGCTACTTTATCGGCGGTGCTGCCGGTTCCCTGATTTCTGCCTCGGCGTGGCAACATGCCGGCTGGAGCGGCGTCTGCGCGGCTGGCGTGGTGGTCGCGGTGCTGAATCTACTGGTCTGGTGGCGCGGCTATCATCTCCAGCAGGCAATTCACTAAGGTTTACATTCGTTTGGGGCGTCTTAGGGTATTAAGACGCCCCTCAGTCTGTTAAGGTGACTGAATCATTTACATCAGGAATTTATATGTGGGGAATGTATTAAAAAACCGCATGAATAGTTAATTTCTGAGAGTAAATCCCCGTATTGCCAGTGTAATCCCCTCCCTTCTGTGCTTACCGGGTCACGGATCTACCCGGCACTTGATGACAGTGAGATTTGTCTGACGGATTTATTCCGCGCAAATAATTCATTTACATTATTTGTCACTGTCGTTACTATATCGGCTGTAATTAATGAGGTTATGCCCAAATGGATAGTTCGTTTACGCCCATTGAACAAATGCTTAAATTCCGCGCCAGTCGCTACGCTGATTTCCCTTATCAGGAAATCCTGTTAACGCGTCTCTGCATGCACATGCAGGGCAAGCTGCTGGAAAATCGCAATAAGATGCTGAAAGCTCAAGGGATTAACGAGACGTTATTTATGGCGTTGATTACCCTGGAGTCTCAGGAAAATCACAGCATCCAGCCATCAGAGTTAAGCTGCGCGCTGGGCTCGTCCCGTACCAATGCGACCCGTATTGCCGATGAGCTGGAAAAACGCGGCTGGATTGAGCGCCGTGAAAGCGACAACGACCGTCGCTGTCTGCATCTGCAACTGACCGAGAAAGGTCACGATTTCCTGCGTGAGGTCCTTCCTCCTCAGCACCATTGTCTGCATCAACTCTGGTCTTCTCTGAGTGGCACCGAGAAAGAACAGCTCGAGCAGATCACGCGCAAGCTGCTCACCCGTCTGGACCAGATGGATGAAGATGGCGCCATCCTTGAGGCGCTGCGCTAACGCGACGACACGCTCTAAAATCCAGATTCATAAAAAGAAAACCGACAGGCCAGCAGGTCATACTGCTGGCCTTTCTGATAACAGGTCGGCTCAGCCGATGTGAAAAATAAGATCGTGGAGAAAAACATGAGCGCAAATGCGGAGAACATCACCCCGCAGCAACCAGCTAACAAGAAAGGCAAACGCAAGCGCGCCCTTCTCGTGCTGACCTTGCTCTTTATTATTATTGCCGTGGCATATGGGATTTATTGGTTTTTAGTACTGCGTCATTCTGAAGAAACAGATGATGCGTACGTGGCAGGGAACCAGGTTCAGATTATGGCGCAGGTGTCGGGCAGCGTGACGAAAGTCTGGGCTGACAATACCGACTTTGTGCAGAAAGGCGATGTGCTGGTGACGCTGGATCCCACGGATGCCCAGCAGGCGTTTGAAAAAGCCCAGACCGTGCTGGCCTCGAGCGTGCGTCAGACCCGTCAGCAGATGATCAACAGCAAGCAGCTGCAGGCCAGCATTGACGTGCAAAAAACGGCGCTGGCCCAGGCGCAAAGCGACTTCAACCGTCGCGTACCGCTCGGCAGTGCTAACCTGATTGGCCGCGAAGAGCTGCAGCACGCTCGTGATGCGGTAGCCAGTGCTCAGGCCCAGCTCGACGTCGCTATTCAGCAATTCAACGCCAACCAGGCGATGGTGCTGAATACCACGCTCGATCAGCAACCGGCAGTGAAACAGGCTGCAACCGACGTGCGCAATGCCTGGCTGGCGCTGGAGCGAACCAAAATCGTCAGCCCGATGACCGGCTATGTCTCCCGCCGTGCCGTGCAGCCTGGGGCGCAGATCAGCACCTCAACGCCGCTGATGGCGGTGGTTCCGGCGACGCATCTGTGGATTGACGCAAACTTTAAAGAGACCCAGCTGGCGCATATGCGTATTGGCCAGTCGGCGACGGTCGTCAGCGATATCTACGGCGACGAGGTGAAATACACCGGTAAAGTTGTCGGCCTGGATATGGGCACCGGCAGCGCCTTCTCTCTGCTGCCAGCCCAAAATGCCACCGGGAACTGGATCAAAGTGGTTCAGCGTCTGCCGGTACGTATCGAGCTGGACGAGAAGCAGCTGGCCGATCATCCGCTGCGTATCGGTTTGTCGACGCTGGTGACGGTTGATACCGCTAACCGCGACGGTCAGATGCTGGCAAATCAGGCGCGTACCAATCCGGCTTACGAAAGTAATGCCCGTGAAATTAGCCTTGAGCCGGTGAATAAGCTGATCGAGGACATCGTGAAGGCAAACGCCGGTTAATCCGAAGGTGAGCGTTATGCAACAGCAAAAACCGCAAAAACCGTTGGAAGGCGCGCAGCTGGTTATCATGACCATTGCGCTGTCGCTGGCGACCTTCATGCAGGTGCTGGACTCCACCATCGCTAACGTGGCGATCCCGACCATCGCCGGGAACCTTGGCTCATCCCTGAGCCAGGGGACATGGGTGATCACCTCATTCGGGGTGGCGAACGCTATCTCCATCCCGATTACCGGCTGGCTGGCAAAGCGCGTCGGGGAAGTGAAACTCTTCCTGTGGTCGACCATCGCTTTTGTTATCGCCTCCTGGGCGTGCGGGATGTCCAGCAGCCTTACCATGCTGATCTTCTTCCGCGTGATCCAGGGGATTGTGGCCGGGCCGCTGATCCCGCTGTCGCAAAGCCTGCTCCTTAACAACTATCCGCCCGCCAAACGCGCTATCGCGCTTGCGCTGTGGTCGATGACGGTGATCGTCGCGCCAATCTGCGGGCCGATTCTGGGCGGCTTTATCAGCGATAATTACCACTGGGGCTGGATCTTCTTTATCAACGTGCCGATTGGTGCGGTAGTGGTGCTACTGACCCTGCAGTCATTGCGTGGCCGCGAAACCCGCATCGAGCAGCGACGCATTGATGGCGTAGGGCTGGCGCTGCTGGTTCTGGGCATCGGCAGTCTGCAGATCATGCTCGACCGCGGCAAAGAGCTGGACTGGTTTGCCTCGCAGGAGATCATCGTCCTGACCGTGGTGGCAGTGGTGGCGATAAGCTTCCTGATTGTCTGGGAGCTGACCGACGATAACCCGATAGTCGATCTCTCGCTGTTTAAGTCGCGCAACTTTACCATCGGCTGTTTGTGTATCAGCCTTGCCTACATGCTTTACTTTGGCGCCATTGTGCTGCTGCCACAGCTGTTGCAGGAGGTATACGGCTATACCGCAACCTGGGCGGGGCTGGCGTCAGCGCCGGTCGGGATTATCCCGGTACTGCTGTCGCCGATTATCGGTCGCTTTGCCCATAAGCTCGATATGCGTCGGCTGGTGACGTTCAGCTTCATTATGTATGCGGTGTGCTTCTACTGGCGTGCGTATACGTTTGAGCCGGGGATGGACTTTGGCGCCTCCGCGTGGCCGCAGTTTATCCAGGGCTTTGCCGTGGCGTGCTTCTTTATGCCACTGACCACCATTACGCTCTCCGGCCTGCCGCCGGAACGGATGGCGGCGGCATCCAGTCTGTCGAACTTTATGCGTACCCTGGCGGGGTCTATCGGGACCTCGATGACCACCACCATGTGGACCAACCGGGAGTCGTTGCACCATGCGCAGCTGACCGAATCGGTGAATCCGTTCAATCCGCAGGCTCAGGAAGTGTATGGTCAGCTGCAGGATCTGGGGATGACGCAGCAGCAGGCGTCCGGCTGGATTGCACAGCAGATCACCGCTCAGGGATTGATTATCTCGGCCAACGAGATCTTCTGGATGTCGGCGGGGGTGTTCATCGTGCTGCTGGGACTGATATGGTTTGCCAAACCGCCGTTCGGGGCGGGTGGCAAAGGCGGTGGCGCGCACTAAGCTGCCTTGCGACAATAAAAAACGGATCTGCATGCAGATCCGTTTTTTTTATGCTTAAGCGGTGTGCTATTTGATGCCGACAATCTTAATGGTGATCACCGAAACCGTACCCGGCGGGACAAAGCCCGGGATACCCGCTTCGCCGTAAGCCTGCTTCGCCGGGATATGGATTTTCGCCACGCCGCCAAGCCCCAGCTTTTTGACCACCGTCTGATACAGCGGCGGCAAATCTTTCACGTGAGTGGCGCGGATCTCTTTGTCAGACATCACCTTGCCCGTACCCAGCACTTCATTCAGCTCAGTGATGATATCGCTGTTCGTGGTGACCAGCGGCGCTTCACCCACTTCAACGATCCGGTATACCGAACCTTCCGCCGTCTTCACTGCACCCCGCTCTTTCGCCGCTTTATCGAGCAGGATTTTACTCTGCTTCTCGTTTTCCGCTTTGGTGGAGACGAACTGCTTTTTCTGCAGCTTATCGAGATCCATCAGCTCACTGGATATTTTGTCCTGCGTCAGCTGGACCTTATTATTGACCTTGTCGTTGAAGCCTTGCATGAAGGCATTGAGATCCAGCTTTTTACCCACGCTGGTCATTTTGTCTTTTTCACGCGAAGCGTTATCGCCGTACCACGTCCCTACCGCGTAGCTGGTACGGGTATCCTTCCCGCTAGCGGCATCAATTTTCACGCCTTTCGTCGCTGGGGCATCTTTGCCGGCTTCGGCTTTTGCCTGCTGGCTGGCAAGCGTCAGCTCCTGTACCCTTTTATCCTGCTGCTGGGCTTGTTGCTGCAGGGCGGCATTTTGCGCTTTAGTTTCTTCGAGCTGTTTTTTCAGGCTGGCAAAGTCTTTGTCCGCCGCGTCCAGCTTGCTCACCAGCTGGGATGTTTTCTCTTTTTCGCTGCCGGCATCGGTTTGCTGGACTGTCAACTGCGCCTGTTGAGCCGCGATAAGCTTTTTCGCATCCTCAAACTGGCTGGCCACGATATCCGCTTTTATACGCTCGTTTTTGAGCACGGTTTCCAGTTCTAGCTTCTGCTTTTTGAGCGTATCCAGCTGCTGTGCAATATCACTCGCCTGGGCGGAGGTTTTGTTCAACTGTTCCGTTAACTCAACGCTTTTTTGCTTGTCGCCGGTGCTGGACGATTTTATGGCGGTCAGCTGATCTTCAAGGACTTTTATCTGATTCTGGGCATCGGCGAGCTGCTTGCTTAACGCTGTACGTTGGTCTGTTGACTGCGTGAGCTGTGCGGCTAAAGCGGCACTCTTCTCTTTTGCACCACTGGACGCGTTTTTGAGCGTCGCAACAAGGCTTTCCAACGCCAGTTTTTGCGCACTGGTCTCTGACTGCTGTTTCTTCAGCGCGAGCATGTCTTCGCTATGATCGTTGCGGCTCTGCCCGGCTGCCGCCGCTTTTTCGAGGGCGGCTTTTTCATTTTGAACCGCGGCCAACGCCTGGCTTAGCGCGGCGATTTTATCCTTCGCCGTCTGGAGTTGACTGCTCAGATGTGTCAGCTTCTCCTGCGCAAGGGCCGCACGCTGCGCATCCCGTGCTGCAGCCTGTCGGGATCGGGCTTCAGAAACAGGCGCAGGCTTCGCTTTAGGCGGAGCGGGTGCAGGGAGCGATGAGGGCGTTTGGTGTCTTGATGGGGTCACTTCAGGTGCGATAAAGGGATTGGGTGAATCATTGCCGATAATGTTCTCTTTATTCAGCTGATCCAGCAATTCTGTTCCTGCAGAAGACGACGTCCCTGTCGACAGTAATAATCCGCAGCAAAGTGCTGCACTAAAATATTTATTCATAATTTATTCATTTCATTCGCGCGGTTCATCATATTGGAATAGACGGTACTGCGGATCCTGACACAAACTAATGATAACTTTTTATTAATCTCCGTCAGCATCACCTCAGAAGCGTTCTCATCCACCAGCGATTTATTTGCCTCATAAATCTTATAATTCTTATTAATATTATCGAATTGCTTGCGGTAAGACTCATACGCAACGGGGTCTAGTTTTTGCAGCGCCGAAAACTCCTGATAGCACTGTGCTTCCTGCTTACGCTCAGCAGGGGCCTTGGCGATTGGCGTAGTGGGGGTGGTCGAACTGCATGCTGAAAGTAAAAGTGCAGAAAATAGAATCGCGGAGCCAGTAAAATGAAATTTCATATATCCCTCTGAATCATCATTCACTCCATGAATATGAACAGAGCTATCATTATCGCAACGATATATAATTACGATAAATGGATGTCACCATCATTATCCATAGATGTGATATATATAAATAACTACCATATGTTGGCAGCAATAATAGACACAAAAAAAAGGATTCACAACGAGAGATATTGTTTTAGGAATTTATAAAGAAACTAATTACGGCGGTTATTAAATACACCCGGCGCACTCAATACTGAGGGCCGGGTGATCGACTAGATGTGCAGTTCCTGCAGCTTGTCTTTTGGCAGTGCCAGCTCTTCGTTACTGTTCACGCGAACATCACGCTCAAGGATATGACGGGCAATCTCTTGCGCCTCTTCCAGAGAGTGCATCTCGTAGGTACCGCACTGGTAAACGTTCAGCTCCGGGATCTGGTTCTGCTCTTTCACTTTCAGCACATCGGCCATCGCCGCTTTCCAGGCGTCAGCGACGCGGGCTTCCTGCGGCTCACCAATCAGGCTCATATAGAAACCGGTACGGCAGCCCATCGGGGAGATATCGATGATCTCAACGCCATTGCCGTTGAGGTGATCGCGCATGAAACCGGCGAACAGATGCTCCAGGGTATGAATGCCGCGCTCCGGCATCACTTCTTTGTTCGGAATGCAAAAACGCAGGTCGAATACGGTGATCGTATCGCCATGCGGAGTATGCATGGTCTTCGCAACACGTACAGCAGGCGCTTCCATACGGGTATGGTCGACAGTAAAACTATCTAATAACGGCATACGTCACCTCCGAAAGTGATTTTTTTTAAAATAAACTGAACTCTTCTTACCAACGCGACTCTGAGTATATGAAAGACGCGCATTTGTTATCATCATCCCTGTTCTTCAGAGATGTTATTTTGGCCACAGCGATGTGGCCTTTTTCTTTTCTGTCAGGCGTTTTTCGCCAGAAACGCAGCAAACGACTCCGTATCCGCCGCTTCAATCTCACGCTGACGCGCCACAGAGGCTTCACGTTCAGCGGCAAAATCCGCTTCACTTAATATCTCCAGCGGCTCCTGCTGCAGACTATCGCGATACTGCGCCGCGAGCGAACGTCCGGTGCCGCCAATCCCCTGATCGATCATCGAACGCAGAATACGCGCCGAGAACGTCAGGTCTGGATTATCAAAGCTTTCAACCAACTGGTCGCAGACTTTCTGGTATTCCTCACCACCGTACACGCTGTCCATCGTCTGGGCCACGCGCTTAAGATCGCGGAACAGATCTTTACCCACTTTCGCCAGCGGGAACTGAGCGGTTTCGCAGCCAATGCCCAGCGTCAGGCCAGGCTTACGCCCTTCCAGAATCACGCGATTCCAGTTAGTGCGCGTACACAGCAATTCGTCGGCACTCATCTCTGGCGCATCGGCCAGCACGCACCAGACCATAAACAGGTCGAGGAAGCGCACCTGCTGCTCATCCACACCAATCGGCGAGAATGGGTTGATGTCGAGAGAACGCACTTCGATGTATTCAATGCCACCGCGTTGCAGCGCATCAGACGGTGTTTCACCGCTGCGCGTAACGCGTTTCGGGCGGATCGGCGCGTACAGTTCGTTCTCAATCTGCAGAACATTACTGTTGATTTGCAGGCGCTTACCGTCTTTTTCGAGTCCGATCTTTTCGTACTCTTCCGACGGGGTTTTGATCGCCCGCTTTAATCCTGCCACATACTCGTGCAGGTCGTTAAACGTAATTCCGAGATTGCTTTGCGACTTATTGGTATAACCCAGGTCGCTCAGGCGCAGAGAGGTTGCGTACGGCAGGTAATACATCCCGCAGTCGGTTTTCTCAAACGGCAGCGTGGTCGGTTTGCCCTGCAGGAAAGAGGAGCAAATCGCCGGCGATGCACCGAACAGGTACGGAATAACCCAGCCAAAGCGATAGTAGTTGCGGATCAGGCGGAAATAACCCGCAGAGATCGCTTCTTTATCCGTCTCACCGCATTTCGCCTGCCAGAATGCCATCGGCAACGAAAAGTTATAGTGCACGCCAGAAATCGTCTGCATCAGCGCGCCATAGCGATTTTTTAATCCTTCGCGATAGAGCGTTTTCAGACGACCGATATTTGAGGTGCCGTACTGCGCCAGTTCGATGTCCTGACCCTGGTCGATGTAGCACGGCATGCTCAATGGCCACATCCGCTCGTCACCCAGATTGCGGGCGCTGTAGCGGTGAATGTCGCGCATAATCGTCAGCATGTGATCAATATCACCGTCTACCGGCGTAATGAACTCCAGCAGCGCTTCGGCGAAATCGGTGGTGATCCATGTGTGTGTCAGCGCCGAACCCAACGCCTGTGGGTGGCCCGTCGTTGCAAGACTGCCATCCGCGTTAACGCGCAGCGTTTCGCGCTCAAGACCACGCTGAATACCCTTCAGAGCCTGAGGGTGGTTTTCCAGCCAGGCCAGTGCCTGTGATACGTCCGGGATCAATTCGACCTCCCGCCTGTCAAAATCATTTTATTTAGCATAATTGTCATGGTTCAAGGTCACAAACAGTCCAATTAGTGCCACCACGTCATACCCTGCAAAGTGACGACCGCCACAAGAACATAGCGCAACGCTTTGCCAAGGCATAAAAAAAAGAGCACTGGCCCCCAGGAGATGCGCATCCATCCCGCCAGCAGACACAGTAAATCACCTATTACAGGCATCCAGCTTAATAAAAGCGTGGCAGCGCCATAGCGTTTTAGCCAGCCCGCTGCCTTTTCCTGCCAGCGCGATGTTTTGCGTAGCGGAAAGAATCGCCCAAGAATAACGTTAGTCAGCCCTCCAAAGCTATTACCCATTGTTGCTATTACTACAAGTAACCAGGGCTGACTGAGGCCTGATAGCAGCATGGCAACCAGCACAACTTCGGAATTACCGGGCAGAAGCGTGGCGCTTAAAAAACTGCTGGCGAATAAAGAGGCTAGTGACAGCACGTCACTCACAGTAAGCGGACGTCCACGGCAGCCATTCCTGCGGCAAGCGCGGCCTGAATACCGAAATCGGCATCTTCAAACACGACGCATTTTGCAGGCGCTACGCCCATCCGCTCTGCACAAAGCAGGAAGGTATCCGGTGCAGGTTTATGATGTGCCACATGATCGGCAGCAACGACCGCAGAAAAATAATGACGCAGGCCCAGATGGCTCAGTAGAGCTTCAGCAATCGCGCTTTCACTGCCCGTTCCCACCGACATCGGACGGCGACCGTGCCAGGTTTTAACAACCTCAATCAGCGGTAGCGGTTGCACGGTATCCAGCAGCATCGCTTTTACCGCATCGGTTTTTTCGCGCGCCAGCATGTGTGGATCCAGACTGGCCTGGTTCAGCTCGATGACCGCCTGCGCAATACGCCAGGTCGGCGAGCCGTTAAGAGCCACCATCGCTTCTAAATCAAAACGCAGACCATATCGGCCAAGAACATCATCCCAGGCTTTGCGGTGCGTCGGTTCGGTGTCGAGGAGGGTGCCATCCATATCGAAGATCAGGCCGTCATACTGTGCGTACATCGTGCTCTCGCAGAAGGATTACAAAACGTTACTTTATCGTATGTAAGGGTTTTTGTCGCTGATTCTGGCTGGGATAAGAAAGAGTATGACGAACAATTAAACTGCTGAGGGGAATGACAAGAAGTGATGGTGCATCCGGGAGGATTCGAACCTCCGACCGCTCGGTTCGTAGCCGAGTACTCTATCCAGCTGAGCTACGGATGCATCAGGGTACTGCGTTCAAAAATAGTAAATGGTGCATCCGGGAGGATTACTCGGCTGCGCCTCACCCTTAGGGCCGTTGCTAACGCAACGTTATCCCCCCTGGTGCTTGCGATTGTCTCGCAGACCATGAAACAACAGTATGGCTGTTATCTCGGAGAATATGGTGCATCCGGGAGGATTCGAACCTCCGACCGCTCGGTTCGTAGCCGAGTACTCTATCCAGCTGAGCTACGGAT